>JBFLKL010000308.1:0-4435 GCA_040883175.1 Synechococcaceae cyanobacterium
GAGGCGATCGCCGAGCGCTCGATCCGCTGGGCTTCGCTGCGGATCAAGCCGCGCACGGAGAAGAAGCTGGCGATCACCGTGTTCAGCTTCCCGCCCGACAAGGGCAACGTCGGTACGGCGGCCTATCTCGATGTGTTCGGCTCCATCCACCGGGTGATGGAGGAGATGGCGGCCAAGGGCTATGACGTGAGCGGTCTGCCCAGGACGCCCAAGGCGTTGATGGAGGCGGTTCTCAAGGACCCCGAGGCGATGGAGGGCTCACCCGAGCTGGCGATCGCCCACCGCATGAGCGTTGAGGAGTACGAGCGGCTGACCCCCTACTCCGAGCGCCTGGAGGAGAACTGGGGCAAGCCCCCCGGCAACCTCAACTCCGACGGCACCAACCTCCTGATCTACGGCCGCCACTTCGGCAACGTCTTTCTGGGCGTGCAGCCCACCTTCGGCTACGAGGGCGACCCGATGCGGCTGCTCTACTCCCGCAGCGCCAGCCCCCACCACGGGTTCGCCGCCTATTACACCTATCTGGAGAAGGTGTGGGGCGCGGATGCGGTGCTGCACTTCGGCACCCACGGCTCGCTGGAGTTCATGCCCGGCAAGCAGATGGGCATGAGCGACACCTGCTACCCGGACTCCCTGATCGGCGCCCTGCCCAACCTCTACTACTACGCGGCCAACAACCCCAGCGAGGCCACGATTGCCAAGAGGCGGGGGTATGCAGAAACCATCAGCTACCTAACGCCGCCCGCCGAGAACGCCGGGCTCTACAAGAGCCTCAAGGAACTGGGCGAGCTGGTGGGCAGCTACCAGCAGCTGCGCGAGGGCAGCCGCGGCGTCCAGATCGTGAACGCCGTGGTGGAGACGGCGCGGCAGTGCAACCTCGACAAGGACGTGACTCTGCCCGAGGTGGATGCCGCCGAGCTGGATCTGGCCGCCCGGGACGGGGTGATCGGCGCGGTGTACCGCCAGCTGATGGAGATCGAGAGCCGCCTGCTGCCCTGCGGCCTGCACACCATCGGCAAGCCCCCCACCGCCGAGGAGGCGATCGCCACCCTGGTGAACATCGCGGCCCTGGAGCGCGAGGAGGAGGGCATCCGCTCGCTGCCGGCGCTGCTGGCCGAGAGCCTGGGCCGCTCGATCGAGGACGTGTACCGCGGCAACGATGCCGGCGTGCTGGCGGATGTGGAGCTCAACCGCCGCATCACCGAAACCAGCCGCGCCGCCGTCGGCGCCATGGTGCGCAGCGTCACCGGCAGCGACGGGCGGGTGACGCTGCGGCGCAACTTCGGCTGGCTGTTTGATCTGCTCACACGCTTCGGCTTCAAGCTGCCCAGCCCCTGGCTCAGGGCCTGCTGCAGCGCCGGCTTCGTGAGCGTCGATTCCGGGGAGCTCGACAAGCTGTTCGCCTACCTGCAGTTCTGCCTGGAGCAGGTGTGCGCCGACCAGGAGATGGAGAGCCTGCTCAAGGCCCTCGACGGCGAATACGTGCTGCCGGGTCCCGGCGGCGACCCGATCCGCAATCCCGGCGTGCTGCCCAGCGGCAAGAACATCCACGCCCTCGATCCCCAGGCGATCCCCACCCGCGCCGCCATCGCCGCCGCCAAGGGGGTGGTGGACAAGCTGATCGAACGCCAGAAACAGGAGCAGGGCGCCTGGCCGGAAACGATCGCCTGCGTTCTCTGGGGCACCGACAACATCAAGACCTACGGCGAGTCGCTGGCCCAGATCCTCTGGTTCATCGGCGTCAAGCCCGTGCCCGATTCCCTGGGCCGGGTGAACAAGCTGGAGCTGATCCCGCTGGAGGAGCTGGGCCGGCCCCGCATCGACGTGGTGGTGAACTGCAGCGGCGTGTTCCGCGACCTGTTCATCAACCAGATGGCCCTGATCGATCAGGGCGTGAAGATGGCAGCCGAGGCCGATGAACCCCTGGCAATGAACTTCGTGCGCAAGCATGCCCAGGAGCAGGCTGCCAAGGAGGGCATTTCCCTGCGCGATGCCGCCACCCGCGTGTTCTCGAACGCCAGCGGCAGCTACTCCTCGAACGTGAACCTGGCGGTGGAGAACAGCACCTGGGAGGAAGAGGGCGAGCTGCAGGAGATGTACCTCTCACGCAAGACGTTTGCCTTCAACGCCGACAACCCCGGCGAGATGAACCAGAAGCGCGAGGTGTTCGAGGCGGCAATGAAGACCGCCGACGTGACCTTCCAGAACCTGGATTCGGCTGAGATCTCGCTCACGGATGTGAGCCACTACTTCGATTCCGACCCCACCAAGCTGATCCAGGGCCTGCGCGAGGATGGCAAGGCCCCGGCGAGCTACATCGCCGACACCACCACAGCCAACGCCCAGGTGCGCTCCCTGAGCGAAACCATCCGGCTGGATTCACGCACCAAGCTGCTCAATCCCAAGTGGTATGAGGGCATGCTCAACTCCGGCTACGAGGGCGTGCGGGAGGTGGCCAAGCGCCTCAACTTCACCCTGGGCTGGAGCGCCACCAGCGGCGCAGTGGACAACTTCGTGTACGAGGAGGCCAACGACACCTTCATCAACGATCCCGAGATGCGCCAGCGGCTGCTGGATCTCAATCCCCACAGCTTCCGCCGGATCGTGGGCACCCTGCTGGAGGTGAACGGACGCGGCTACTGGGAGACCAGCGACGAGAACATCGCCCAGCTGCAGGCCCTCTACCAGGAGATCGAGGACAAGATCGAGGGGGTGAGCGAGGGGTGAGATCCGGATCTGCCGTCGATGGCTTCATCCTTGCCGATGACGGTGCTGATCCTCATGCCACAGGGCAGTGACAATCAGGCTGATGGTGATGCCGAGGGAGACCTCCACAAAACGATGCAGTCTCACAACCCAAGCCGCTTCACGACGGCTCATCAGCACGATGATCGCGTCGGTGATTCCTGCAAAGCGATAGGCCTTCTGATCAAGGCCCAGCCGCCCGCAGATCACTACGATCAGAACGATCACTGCTGTGAAGAGAAGCGCTCCCTGGGCCGGAGGTCTTGAGCACACCGTGCCCCCAGGATCGCCGTGATCGGTGCCCAGTAGGCTTCCGGCAATCCCAGGAACCTTGCCACTGCCAGGGATCCACCTGCAGCCAGAGCGGTGCGGGCTGCATGCTGCCAGGTGTCCTGTGCCAACCAGCCAAGCAGGCGCCGTGGGCGGGTGAGCATGATCAGGCCGTCTGTCAAGGGCATCATCGCCCCCTCAATCCGTTCTGGTCACGGCTGCCCCGAGCGGTTCAGACACTGCGGAAGGGTCGACCGAAGAGCCGTCGCAATTCCTGCTTCGCCTGCTCCAGAACCTGACGGCGCTCCGGCTTCAGATTCCGCCCCGCACGGTTGATGTAGAAGTTGAGCATCCCCATCGCCGAGGCCAAGGGCGTGCCCTTGCGGCGTCTGCTCGCTTCGGCTGAGCGCTTCAGCGAGGAGGCGATCCTCCTGGGATCATCCCAGGTGAACAGCCCTGGCTCGAGATCCAGGGCGTTGCTGGTGCTGGTGACGCGCTGCGACCAGCGCTCAGGCCGATCAACGTTCACCCGTCGACCTTTCTGGCGATGTAGAAACCATAACTGTAGAAGGATTTGTACTGCTCGTACAGCTCGATCTCCCGTTGTTCAGCGCTCACGATTGCGCACACCTCGTCGCTGTGGTCATGGCGGCTCTGGAACGAAGCGAACCTGGCCTGCATGGGCCGGTAGTACTCCTCCAGCCAGCAGTGTTCTGGCAGAACAAAATAGCCAATCGGTGAATAACCGTGCGTCTCCAGGATCCGGATCTTGGCGGAGGCCACATCGATTTCCGGATAGTCACCGTCCCAGTGCTTCTGAATCTCCGCTGGCCTGGCGGCAGTGGTCCAGGTGATCTCGGAAGCCACCAGCACACCACCCGGCTTCAGAAAACGCCGCCAGGCGGCCACGCCCCTCCCGAAACCGATGTTGTAAATCGAGCCCTCCGCCCAGATGAGATCGAATTCCCCATCAGCGAAGGGCAGGCTCTCCATGGAGCAGGCGAGGGTCGAGATCCTCTCGGCCACTGCCAGCGACTGCGCCCGCTCTCTGAGCACAGCCAGAAACCCGGGCAGCACATCCACCGCCGTGATCCGGGCATTCAGAAGACGGGCCAACACAAGCGTGGACGCTCCCGTGCCGCAACCGATGTCGGCAACCTTCAGGGGGTCCGCCCGATTGACCCTGGCCAGCCGGAGCGCCATGTCCGTCTCAGCATCGCCGCCGGGACCCTGACGATGGCCCTCCCTGTGAAGGTCGATGAGGAGGCTGTAATCATCCATCGGATCAGAACGCAGGGACCCTGGGTGATGAGGCGACACGACTGCCGGGGGTGCATCCAGACAGGGCAGACTGACCTTTCGGCATGGTATCACTGAACGGATGCCTCGCTTTGATCATTCGATGGGAACGAACAGCACC
>JBFLKL010000309.1:0-5755 GCA_040883175.1 Synechococcaceae cyanobacterium
GCAGCAGCCGGAAGACCGGGAACACCAGCAGGTCGCTGATCAGCCGGTAGGTGAGGCTGGGCTTCGGGGTGCGGATCAGGGCCGGCGGCTCGCTGCGCCGCCGACGGCGCCACACCCGCTTCATCGCGGTGACGGGCCGGTTCATGCCCCCAGATCGGCGATGCAGGCAATCCTGGCGGTGCCGATTGCCGGGCAGCTGCGCTTGAACAGGCCGCTGAGCACGTTTCCGGGCCCGACCTCCACGGCGGTGTCGACCTCCGCAGCCGCCAGGGCGTCCATGGTTTCCCGCCAGCGCACACCGGTGGTCATCTGACGCCGCAGCCGGTCCTTGAGCACCGCGCCGCTGGTGTGCGGGGTGGGGTCGGCGTTGCTGACCACCGGCACAGCGGCATCGGCGAACGGGATCGACTCCAGCTCCGCGGCGAAGGCCGCAGCGGCCTCGGCCATGAACGGGGAATGGAACGCCCCGCTCACCGCCAGGGGCACGGCGCGCTTGCAGTGGAGCTCTGCGCTCACGCGTGCCACCGCCTCAGGGGTGCCGGAGAGCACCACCTGGGCGCTGCTGTTGTCGTTGGCGATCACCACCCCCTCGCTTGCTCCCACCAGGCGCTCCAGCTCACCCCGATCGAAGCCCATCACCGCCGTCATCGCGCCGCCGCCGGCGGCGGCCATCAGCTCACTGCGGCGGCGCACCAGGGCCAGGCCGGTGTCGGCGTCGTAGACACCGGCGGCATAGAGGGCCACCAGCTCGCCGAGGCTGTGGCCTGCCAGCAGGTCGGCGCGCCGGCCCTGGGCGCTGAGCGCATCCACCAGCAGGCTCTCCACCACGAACAGGGCGGGCTGGGTGTTGCGGGTGTCATTGAGGTCGGTCAGCTCGCCCGCCCCCGCGCCGCTGCAGATCGCCAGCAGGTCGCGGCCCATCAGGGCCGAGGCGCGCGCGAAGCGCTCCCGGGCCCCCGGCAGCTCGAGCAGGCCATCGGCCATGCCCGCTTTCTGGGAACCCTGGCCAGGAAACACCCAGGCAATCGCCATGCGCCGCTGCAGTTCGGATCGGCCAGGAGGTTAGGCCTCGGCCCCTGGGCGGCTCCGGCAGTGCTCAGGCCCGGGGACCGTGCCAGCGCAGCAGGGCAGCCCCCCAGCTCAGCCCGGCGCCGAAGCCGCTGCTGGCCAGCAGATGGCCAGGCTGTACGCGCCCGTCGCGCACTGCCTCATCGAGCATCAGCGGGATGGTGGCCGCCGAGGTGTTTCCGTACTGGGCCAGGTTGCTCAGCACCCGGTCGCCGGGCACCGCGAAGCGTTCCGCCACCGCGTCAAGGATGCGCTGGTTGGCCTGGTGGAGCAGCAGCCAGTCAAGCTGACGGGCCTCGGTGCCGGTGGCCGCCAGCAGCTGCTCGAGGATCGCCGGCACCTCGCGCACCGCGAACTTGTACACCTCCTGTCCGTTCATGTGGATGGGAGCGAAGCCGCCCTTCTGCGTGGAAAGATCGCCCAGCAGGGCTTCGCGGGTATCGGTCTGGGCCAGGGTGAGGCAGGCATTTCGGCTGCCGTCGGAGCGCATCGCAAAGCCCAGCAGGCCGGAGTCGGCCGGATCGCAGGCTTCCACCGCCACCGCTGCGGCGCCATCGCCGAACAGCACGCAGGTGCGCCTGTCGTCCCAGTCCACCCAGCGGCTGAGCTGGTCAGCTCCGATCACCAGGGCGCGGCGCACCGCCCCGCTGCTGACGTACTGGCCGGCGGTGACCAGGGCGAACAGAAAGCCGCTGCAGGCGGCGGTGAGGTCGAAGGCCACCGCTCCCGTGGCCCCCAGAGCCGCCTGGATGCGGGGCGCGGTGCCGAACAGATCGTCGGGGCTGGAGGTGGCGAGCAGGATCAGGTCGAGGTCCTCGGGCTGCCAGCCGGCATGGGCGAGGGCCTGGCGGGCGGCCCTGGAGGCCAGCACGGTGAGCGGTTCGTCCACCCCGCACACCCGCCGCGCAGCGATGCCGGTGCGGCTGCGGATCCAGTCGTCGCTGGTGTCGACACGGCGGCTGAGGTCCTCGTTGCTGATGCGCACGGCCGGCATGGCGCTGCCGCAGCCCACCAGCGCCATGCCGGGAGAGGGGTGGGCACCGGCCCGGCCCGAGGGCCCTGTGAGGCTGAGGGACACGCCTTGGGGCACGCAGGAGGCCCTGAATCGGGGCTCAGTCAACCACAGGCAACGGCGCCGGTCGTGGCGCCGTCGGTGCGGGTGCCCTGCTCGCTGAGGGCGTGCAGATCCTCCATGACGCCGTGGTTTGCGGCCGAGTGGGCCAGCCGCAGCGCGCTGAGCACCGAGAGCGCCTTGCTGCTGCCGTGGCCGATCACGCAGACGCCGTCGACCCCCAGCAGCAGGGCGCCGCCGTGCTCGGCATGGTCGAGCCGTTTCTTGATGCGGCGCAGGTTGTTGATAAGGAACGCGGAGCCCACCTTGCCGCGCCGCCCCCGGGGCAGCTCCACCTTGATCACATCGAGCAGCACGCTGCCCACGCTCTCGAGGAACTTGAGCAGCACGTTGCCGGTGTAGCCGTCACACACCACCACGTCGAACTTGCCGGAGAGGATGTCGCGTCCCTCGCAGTTGCCGGCGAAGGCGAAGCGCTGCTCGGCCGCCAGCAGCCTGTAGGTGCGCTGGCAGAGGTCATTGCCCTTGCACTCCTCCTCACCGATGTTCACAAGACCGATCCGCGGACGGGCCACCTGCAGCACGTCGTGGCTGTAGATGTTGCCGAGCAGGGCGAACTGCAGCAGCCATTCAGGTTTGCAGTCCATGTTGGCGCCCACGTCGAGCACCAGCACCTGCTGCTCGGGGTCGCGGGTGGGGAACAGGGCTCCGATGGCGGGACGATCGATGCCCCTCAGCCGGCCCAGCCGGAAGATCGCCGAAGCCATCACGGCCCCGGAGTTGCCGGCGGAGTACACGGCTGTGGCCTGACCTCGCTTCACCAGGTCCATGGCCAGGTTGATGCTGGCGTCCCGTTTGCGCCGCACCACCGTGGCCTCTTCGTCCATGCCCACCGAGGGACCGCTGGGGACCAGCTGGATCCAGCCCCGGGAGATGGCGTGGTCAAGCTGGTCCTGCAGTCCAAGTTCCACCACGGCGGCCCTGAGGGGACCGGTCTCCGCCACGAAGCGGACCCGCAGCGGCAGCCGCTCCACGGCCTGCAGGCAGCCCTCCAGGATCGGTCCTGGGGCGTGGTCCCCCCCCATGCCGTCCACCGCCACCCAGAGACGGTCGGCTTCCTGGATCGGGGTGTCCTCGTCCGGACCGCCGAGGCCCCTCTGCAGGCGCCGCAGTGGATCGAACACCAGCGGCTGGAGCACGGTGTTGGCGGCGCTCGTGGCTGCTCCGGCCACTGATCCGGCTCCCGACACCGCTGCCCCGGCCACCGATCCGGCCATGGTGCCCGCGCTGGTGGCCGTGCCCACCAGGCTGGTGACGGCGGCGTTGCGCCGGTACCAGATCACCAGCCGGCGGATGGCGCGGCTGGGCTTGGTGCGCTTTTCAGGCTCCTTCGGAGGCAACGGGCTCGACGATGCGTTGGAACAGATAGCCGGTGCCGCGAGCCGTGAGGATCAGCTCGGGATTGGCCGGATCATCCTCCAGTTTGGAGCGCAGCCGGGAGATGTGGACATCCACCACGCGGGTGTCCACGTGACGTTCCGGGGTGTACCCCCACACCTCCTTGAGGATCTCCCCGCGACTGAAGGGCTCGCCGCTGCGGCTCACCAGCAGCTCCAGCAGGCTGAATTCCATGCCGGTGAGACGGATGCGCTCGTCACCCCGGTACACCTGGCGCTTGTTGGTGTCGATGCGCAGGTCACCGACGCTGATCACGCCCGAGTTGGGGATGCCGGCCCCGGTTTCCTTCTCCACGCGCCGCAACACGCAGCGGATGCGGGCCTCCAGCTCCTTGGGGCTGAAGGGCTTCACCACGTAGTCATCGGCGCCCAGCTCCAGGCCGGTGATGCGGTCGGCCACGTCACCCAGGGCGGTGAGCATCACGATCGGCACGTCCGATTCCTTGCGCAGCTCCTGGCAGACGCCGTAGCCGTCGAGTTTCGGCATCATCACGTCGAGCACCACCAGATCGGGCTGGCTGCTGCGGAATGCCTCCAGGGCTTCCTGCCCATCACTGGCGGTCACCACCTGGTAGCCGATCATCGACAGGCGGGTCTCGAGGATCCGGCGGATGCTGGCCTCGTCATCGACGACCAGGATCGTCTCCTTCTCTTTGCTTGGGCTGGGGGGGGAGGCCGTCATGCCGCCGCAGGCGCTACATCAGACGGCCTCTACTGAAAAGGTCGGAGGGCGCGGGATTCATGCAACGCCACCTTTCTTCATAGTCAAGGGCCGCGTCGTCTCGGCGACGCAGCGTCCGCCATCGCCGCCGGCTCCTCCCCTCCCTTCCTTGGCCAAGCCCGTCACCGTCTACGTCTGCAGCCACTGCGGCGCCCAGAGCCGCCAGTTCTTCGGCCGCTGCAGCAGCTGCGGCAGCTGGAACACGCTCGTGGAACAGCTGCAGGCCGCCGCCCCAGCGGCCGACGCGCGGCGGCGGCGGCCGCCGGCTCCCGAGCTCGCCGTCGCCCCGCGTCCCCGCCGTTCGGCCTCGATCCGGGCGGCGGGAGAGCGACCGCTGCAGCGCCTCGGCAGCGGCTACGACGAATTCGACCGGGTGCTCGGTGGTGGTCTGGTGCCGGGCTCGCTTGTGCTGCTCGGCGGTGACCCCGGCATCGGCAAGAGCACCCTGCTGCTGCAGAGCGCCAGGGCGATGGCCGCGCGGGCGTCGGTGCTCTACGTGAGCGCCGAGGAATCGGCCCAGCAGGTGAAGCTGCGCTGGCGCCGGCTGGCGGAGGGCCGGGCTGATGGGGAGGCCGACCTGCAGCTGCTGGCCGAGACCGACCTGGAGCTGGTGCTGCAGGAACTGGAGAGTCTGCGGCCCGCCGTGGCCATCATCGACAGCATCCAGGCCCTGCACGACGATCAGCTCAGCAGCGCCCCCGGCTCGGTGGCCCAGGTGCGCGAGTGCGCTGCCGCCCTGGCCCGGATCGCCAAGCGCCAGGACACGGCCCTGCTGCTTGTGGGGCATGTGACCAAGGAGGGCATGCTCGCCGGGCCAAAGGTGCTGGAGCATCTGGTGGATGCGGTGCTCACCTTCGAGGGTGATCGCTTCGCCAGCCACCGGCTGCTGCGGGCCGTGAAGAATCGCTTCGGTGCCACCCACGAACTGGGGGTGTTCGAGATGCAGGGCAGGGGCCTGGTGGAGGTGAGCAACCCCAGTGAGCTCTTCCTGGGGGCCAGTGAGCCCAGCAGCGGTACCGCCGCGATCGTGGCCTGCGAGGGCACCCGGCCCCTGGTGGTGGAGCTGCAGGCGCTGGTGAGCACCACCAGCTACGCCAGCCCCCGCCGCAGTGCCACCGGTATCGCCGTGAACCGGCTCCACCAGATCCTGGCGGTGCTGGAGAAGCACCTTGGCCTGCCCTTCTCCCGCTTCGACTGCTACCTGGCCGTGGCGGGCGGCCTGGAGGTGGAGGAGCCCGCCGCTGATCTGGGTGTGGCGGCCGCGGTGGTGGCCAGCTATCGCGATCTCACGCTGCCCCCGGGCACGGTGCTGATCGCCGAGCTGGGCCTGGGCGGTCAGCTGCGACTGGTGAGCCAGCTGGAGCTTCGTCTGCAGGAGGCTGGGCGGCTGGGCTTCAACCGGGCGGTGGTCCCGAAGGGCAGCGGCCAGGGGGCCAC
>JBFLKL010000310.1:0-4646 GCA_040883175.1 Synechococcaceae cyanobacterium
GGAGGGTAGGTTCGATGGCCATCGACAGCAGAAGGGGCACCAGCTCAGGGGCGTCGTCACTCGCACACTTGAGACTGATCACCAGGGCGTCCTCACAGGCCTCCGCCCGCAGCGACGCTCCACAGCCCTCCACAAGGTCAGCCAGGGCCTCGGCGTCGAAGGGGCCGGCGCCGCGGGTCATGCTGCCCGCCAGCAGCTGCATCGCCCCGCGCCGGCCGCTGGGGTCGCGGCTGCTGCCCCCCCGGATCCACAGGCGTGCCGCCACCAGGCCGGCGGCGGCACGCCGCTGCATCACCAGCGGCAGCCCGCCGGGCAGCTCCCGGCTGCTCCAGGCGCAGGGCTGGGAGACGGCGAGCGTCATGCCGGCACCGCCTCGAGCACGCAGGCCCGCTGGGGTGCCAGCAGGGGCAGTGCCTCGCGTACCAGCATCTCCGGCTGCCAGCGTTCCAGCTCCAGGAGCGGGGCATCGAGCGCGGCAGGGTGACTCCAGAGGTGGTTGTTGCCCAGCACGCCGGCAACACCGGCAGCCGACTCCAGGCCGAAGCGGTAGCCATTGGCCACCAGCCGCTGGCTGCGTCGCCACTCCGACTCGGTGATCGTCCCGTTGCCGAGCTCCGCCAGCACTGACTCGATCTCCCTCCGGATAGCCGGGAGATCCTCCACGTCCCCGATCGCCTCCAGCAGCGCGAAGCTGCCGCACTCGAGCACGTGCAGATCCAGATCGATGCTCTCCACGATCCGCAGCTGCTCGCGCAGCCGTTCCACCAGCCGGCTGCGGCGGCCTTCCGCCAGCAGGCTGGTCAGCAGGTCGGCGCCCATCACCCCGTGCAGGTCTGCTGCCGGTGGCAAGGACCAGAGCATCAGCAGGCGGGCGGACTCCAGCCTCGGCAGGCACAGTCGGTGCTCCCCGGGCCGCACCCTGAGAGGGGGCAAGGCGGGCTCGACCGGGGCGGGGCTCAGCTCGGCCAGAGCGCCGGCGGCCAGGCGCTCCTGCAGGGCGAGCCTGGGAGCCGCGCCTGAATCGAGGCAGCCGCTGAGGATGAGCAGGCAGCGGTCGGCGGTGTAGAGACGCTGGTGGAAGCTGGCCATCGCCTCGGGGTTCTGGGCCAGCAGCTGCTGGCGATGGCCGAGGATCGGCTCGCCGTAGGCATGGTGGGGGCAGCCGGCACTCAGCAGCCGCTGCAATGCCACCTCCTCCGGCTGGTCTTCGCTCTGGGCCAGCTCCTCCAGCACCACCCGGCGCTCCAGCTCAAAGGACTGGGCATCCAGCCGCGGTTCCAGCACCAGATCGAGGAGCAGATCCAGGGCCTCGGGAGCGGCCTCCGGGGGAATCAGGACGTGGTAGTGGACGTCATCGAAGCCGGTGGCGGCGTTGCTGCTGCCTCCGAGGGCTTCGATGCGCCGGTCGAATTCACCTGGCTGCAGATGGGCGCTGCCCTTGAACACCATGTGCTCGAGGAAATGGGCCAGGCCGCTTTCTCCGGGGCCTTCGAACACACTGCCTGCGCGGCACCAGAAGTCGATGCACACGAGGGGAGCCTCCGGCAGATCCAGGCTCACCACCCGGGCGCCGTTGGCGAGTTGTTCGATCCGTGGAGGCTGGAGGTCGGGCAGCGCCAGGGACTGCGGGGCCGGAGCCGGGAGGGGAGCGGGGACAGGGGCCAGGGGCAACGGGGCGCACGTGGCAGGATCCGCATTCTGCTGGCTGATACCGCCACCGTGACTCCATCAGCGCCACCGGGATCTGCAGCGCCGGGATCGTCGCCATCCGGACCGCCCCTGCATCCGCTCGTCGATCGACTCGCCGACACCATCCGCGGCTGCTGGGCCGACCTGCCGGAACTCGCCCCCCTGGCGGTCGATCCGGAGATGGAGGCGATCAGCGGCAGCCTGGACGGTGAGGCTCTGTTCATCCGCAACGAGCTGCGCCGCAGCCGTGGGCTGCGCAAGCTGCATCTGGAGACCGCCCGGCTCGGACTCGGTCTGCAGATCCTGCACTGTGTGTGGTTCCCCGATCCCCGCTTCGATCTGCCGGTGTTCGGGGCCGACATCGTCGCCACCTCCGCTGGCGTGTCGGCCGCGATCATGGACCTCTCACCGGTGCGGCAGGACCTTCCTGCGGGCATCGCCGCGGATCTGCAGGCCCGCCCACCGCGCAGCTACCGGGAGCCCCGGGAACTTCCACCCTGGGGGTCGATCTTCTCTCCCCATGTGCGCTTCGTGCGTCCCGCCGACGGCGATGAGGAGCAGGCGTTCGTGGAGGAGGTGGCTGAGGCACTGGGAATCCTGGCCAGGGCCTGCCGCCATGCCCAGGCTCAGGCCGCCGATGACCCGGCTACCGTTGAACGGTGGGAGGGTCAGCTCAGCTATTGCAAGCACCAGAAACAGAACGACAAGACCCGTCGCGTCCTGGAGAAGGCTTTCAACACGGCATGGGCCGAGCGCTACATCGAGGAGCTGCTCTTCGACGATCCACCCAAGCCGTGAGCCGGCACTGGCGTCCCCTGCTGCTGACAGGCTCGGCCCTGGCGGCGGCCCTGCTGCTGGGCTTCGGCGTCCATCGCCTTCTGCAGCAGCGGGCCGCTCCGGCCAGCGTCTTGGCCCCCGCCGAGCCCACTCCCCGCCCCGCAGCGGTTGCCGCTCTCGGCAGGCTTGACCCCAGCGGCGAAGTTCATCGTCTGGCGGCCCCGATCAGCGGCATCGGCGGCAGCCCGCGCATCACCCGGCTGCTGGTGCAGGAGGGCTCCCAGGTGGAGGCAGGCCAGCTGCTGGCTGAATTCGACACCGGTCCCAGCCTGCGCGCCCAGCGGGCCGTGGTCGACAGCCGCATCGCCAACCTGCGTTCCCGGCTTGACGTGCAGAGCCGTGACATCTCCCGCTACCGCCAGCTCGCCCGCCTCGGTGCCATCTCCAGCACCGATCTGGATGTGCGCGAAAACGAGCTTCTGGCCCTGCGTGGCCAGCTCCTGGAGGCCGAGGCTGAACGCGAGAGGATTGATGCGGATCTGGTGCTGACCGAACTGCGGGCTCCCATTGCCGGAACCGTTCTGCGTCTCCATGCCCGTGCAGGGGAACGTCCGGGGGATCAGGGGGTGCTGGAGCTGGGCGCCAGCGATCGCATGGAGGCCCTGATCGAGGTCTACGAGAGCGACATCGACCGCGTGCGCCCCGATCAGCCGGTTGTGCTCACCAGCGAGAACGGCGGGTTCAATGGCAGCCTGCGGGGCCGGGTCCTGCGCATCAGTCCCCAGGTGCGTCAGCGGGAGGTGCTCTCGAGCGATCCCACCCAGGATGCTGATGCACGCATCGTCGAGGTGCGGGTCGAGCTTGATGCTGAGGACGCCAAACGGGTGCGCGACCTCACCGGGCTGCGGGTGATCGCTCGGCTGGAGAACTGATGGTCTGGCGGGTCTGGCAGGGCCGGCGTATCCCCCTGGCCTGGTTGATGCTCACCCGCCAGCCGGTGCGGCTTGCGGTCGCCCTGGCCGGCATCGCCTTCGCCGGCATCCTGATGTTCCTGCAGCTCGGCTTCCGGGACGGACTGTTCAAGGCCAGTGTCACCCTGCATCGCCAGTTCGACACTGACCTGGTGCTGATCAGCCCGCGCACCATCAGCTCGATCGCCATGGTCCCCTTCTCCCGCCGGCGTCTGGTGCAGACGATGGCCGACCCGGCGGTGCGAGGCATCACCCCGGTGAACTGGAACTTGCTGCTCTGGCGCAATCCGGAAACACGCACCAACCGGTCGATCCTCATCCTCGGATTCGACCCCAGCGATCCCCTGTTTCTCGACCCGGTGCTGGCCCGGCAGGCCGATGCGCTCACCCTGCGTCGCTGGCTTCTGTTCGATGAACGCTCCCGCCCCGAGTTCGGCCCGATCGCCGAGCGCTTCCGCGCCGGCGAGGTGGTGGAAACCGAGGTGGCCGACAAGCGTGTGCGGGTGGCTGGGCTGGTGAGCCTGGGCCCGTCCTTCGGGGCCGATGGCAACATCATCACCAGTCGCGAAACCTACCTGGAGCTGGCTCCCGACAGTTCGCCCGCCACCATCGAGCTCGGTCTGATCCGTCTGGTGCCGGGATCCGATCCGGAGGTTGTGGCTGAACGGCTTCGACGCCTGCTCCCCAACGACGTCTCGGTGCTGACCAAGGCTGGCTTCGAGGAATTCGAGAAGTCCTACTGGCGCAACAGCACGGCGATCGGCTTCATCTTCAGCCTTGGTACCGCCATGGGCTTCATTGTTGGGTGCGTGATCGTTTACCAGATTCTCAGTTCCGATGTGACCGATCACCTGCCCGAATACGCCACGCTGATGGCGATGGGCTACCCGCTGCCGTCGCTTCTGCGAGTGGTGGGCCGCGAAGGGCTGCTGCTTGCGGTGTTCGGCTATCTGGCTGCCTACGGCGCCGCGCTGGGCCTCTACACCCTCGTGCGCAGCGGCACCAACCTTCCTGTGTACATGACTCTGGACCGTGCCGTGATGGTGCTGGTGATGATCCTGGTCATGTGCCTGGCCTCCGCCGCACTGGCGATGAGACGGCTGGCGGATGCCGATCCAGCGGAGATCTTCTGATGGGACTCCGCGTTGAGGGGCTGTGCCACAGCTTCGGCAGGGGGGCCATGGCCCGCGAGGTGCTGCAGAGCGTGGA
>JBFLKL010000053.1:0-7455 GCA_040883175.1 Synechococcaceae cyanobacterium
ATCGATCACGGCAGTGCGCTGCCGATCGGCCAGAAGTTTGAGCAGGTTCTGAAGGGATGGGGTGATCTGGTCACCGAACAGGGCCATCAGGGCCTTCTTCTTGGCTTCCGGCTCGAGCACAGGGGAGGCCATGGCCGCACGCAGCTGGGGAGTCTCCGCCCAGATGGCCAGCAGCTCCCTTGCCTGCTGAGCCACGGTGTCCGTTTCGTCGCGGGCCTCGGTGATCTGCAGCAAGGCCTCGGCGTAGGGCGTGGCAATGGTGTTGAGCAGAGGCATCAGGCGTTCCCCAACTTCTGAATGGACTGATCGATCAGGCGGGCCTGGGCAGCACCATCCAGTTTTCCGGGCAGGCTGGCAAGGGCCTTCTCGATGGCCTGGCGTGCAGCTTCACGGCGGAGCAGGGCGGTGACTCGGGAAGCCTCAGCCCTGAGGTCAGCACTCGCGTCCTCCTTCATCCGGGCCATCTCCTCGATGGTGCGCTGCTGGCTTTCGGAGCGCACGGATTCCGCCCTGGCCTGGCCGTCGAGGCGGATCTTCTCGGCCTTCTGGTGGGCAGCCGCCAGGTCCTGCTGAGCCTGGGCGAGGGCGCTGGTGGCGGCCTGCAGACGCTGCTCCGCATCGGCGAGTTCGGCCAGGATGGACTGACGACGACGTTCCAGGATCCCGCCCAGGAATCCCCTCAGGAACCAGACCAGAACCCCGATCACGATGACCAGGTTGATCAGGTTGGTGTCGAGAGGATTGAGATTGAGGCCGAATCCACCGTGGTGGGCGAACAGGGCTGTGGCAGTGGTGGAGAAACTCATCAGGCGGCGAGCAGGCGGTCGACGATGAGGCTGCCGAGACGATCGGCCTCACCCCGGAGCGAGGCCAGGGCCTCCTCCTTTTCCGCTTCGATCTGGCGGCGGGCATGCTCCCGAACGGCGATCGCCTCGGCCTGGGCCGTGGCCAGCGCTTCGCGGTAGAGCTTGTCGGACTCCTGCTCGGCCCCCACGATCAGGGCCTGGGCGTCCTGACGGGCCTCACGCAGGCGGTCGGCCAGGTCGGCGGCCAGGCGCTCAGCCTGGGCGAGCTGCTGCTTCGCCTGGGCCCGACTGGTGGTGATGTAGCCCTCACGCTCCTCGACGGCTCGACCGACCGGGCGGAAGAACAGGGCGTTGAGAACGAAGGTGAGGAGCACCACCTGCAGCGCCATCAGCGGCAGGGTGGCATCAAGGTCGAAAAGACCTCCCTCCGAGGCACCGGAAGCTGCGCCGGCGACGGCATCAGCGGTGGCAAGCAGGAGCCAGCTGGTCATGGGGAAGGGAGCGCCGGGATGAATGGGGGAGCAGTCACGAAGGGGGCGAAGTCAGACGCCCCCGATGTGAGTGATCAGCCGACGAAGGGGTTGGCGAACAGCAGCACCAGAGCCACCACCAGGCCGTAGATGGTGAGGGCTTCCATGAAGGCCAGGGAGAGCAGCAGGGTGCCGCGGATCTTGCCTTCTGCTTCGGGCTGCCGTGCGATGCCTTCCACAGCCTGACCGGCTGCGGTGCCCTGGCCGATGCCAGGGCCGATTGCGGCGAGACCTACGGCCAGGGCGGCGGCCAGAACGGAAGCGGCGGAGGTCAGATCACTCATTGGTGGAAAGGAGATAGGAGAGCGCAGGGAAAGCGCGGAATGGGCTGGAGCGCGGCCGGGACACTCCCCACAGGGAGCGGGCCCGGTTCCACCCGGACCTGCGCGCGTTGAGTTTGCCAGACGGCCGGACCGGGACCCGGGAGGGCCGCCGGTGGCGGGGCCAGACAACGGTCAGTGATGTTCCTCGTGCACCGCCTCACCGATGTAGTTGGCGGCGAGAGTGGCGAAAATGAGCGCCTGGATCGCACTGGTGAAAAGACCCAGGAACATCGCAGGAAGAGGGACGATCACAGGCACAAGGAATGCCAGAACGGCCACCACCAGTTCGTCGGCAAGGATGTTTCCGAACAGACGGAAGGAAAGGGAAAGCGGCTTGGTGAAGTCCTCGATGATCTTGAAGGGGAGCATGATCGGCGTAGGCTCCACGTAGTACTCGAAATAGCGAAGTCCCTTGCGGCTGAGGCCGGCATAGAAATAGGAAAGCGACACCAGCAAGGCCATCGCCACGGTGGTGTTGATATCAGCGGTGGGAGCCCCCAGCTCACCATTGGGGAGTTCAACGATTCTCCATGGGATCAGGGCACCGCCCCAATTGCACACGAAGATGAACAGGAAAAGGGTGCCGATGAAGGGAAGCCAGTCGCGGTAGGCCTTTTCTCCGATCTGCTCGCGGGCCAGATCACGGATGTAGGTCCACAGGTACTCCAGCAGGTTCTGCACGCCGCGGGGATCACGCTCCATCTTTCTGCTGCCCACGACAACCAGGGTGAGCAGTGCAGCGATCACCACCCAGGAACTCAGGAACACCTGGCCATGCAGGTGCAGATTGCCGAGCTGCCAGTAGAACTGCTGGCCCACCTCCAGTTCGGCGAAAGGAAGCGAGAGGGGCATGGGAACCATGGGAAGCGGTTGGTTCAGGGGGCGAAGACGGCCTGCAGCAGCAGAGCCGGTTTGTAGAGCACGAAGCCGGCCAGGGCCGGCAGGATCGCGATGGCGGGAACACGGGCGGCGGCCACCACCAGCAGAGCGGGCACCAGAATCTGAAATCGCCCGAGGGAGCGGGAGTCGGGCCCGATCCTGCCCACGCTGCGAGCCAGCAGCCGCAGGTAGAGAAGACCACAGGTACCGCCCAGGAGGAGGCTGCGGGCGGCCTGAGCGCCAAACAGGCTCCAGCACACCAGGGTCGCAACCAGGGTCACCAGCAGAGTGGCGAGGAGGAGGCGGCGCTGCAGCCGCGCATAGTCGTCCAGGGGACTTGAGCCGGGGCTTGAGCCCGATGCTGGGGCTGGACCCTCGATCGGCTCTCCGTCTGCCGCCTCAGCGCCTGCCTCGTGAGAGGCGTCGGCAGTGGCGTCAGCGGCGACAGCAGCGGCAGTGGTGGCGTCGAGAGAGGCCTGCAAGCGACTGGCGCAGAAGCCCGCGCAACTTATCACGGAGCGTTAAGCCACCAGCTGCAGAACCCCCTGCTCCATCAGGCGGCGAGCCCGCCTGCATCGCTCCGCTGGGTCGAGTGTCAGCGGCAGCTCGACAAGC
The DNA here is from genome assembly GCA_040883175.1 of Synechococcaceae cyanobacterium. Taxonomy (GTDB): domain Bacteria; phylum Cyanobacteriota; class Cyanobacteriia; order PCC-6307; family Cyanobiaceae; genus NIES-981. The sequence goes on from JBFLKL010000053.1 coordinate 3,154, forward strand.
GGACATTGGGGGGCCGCTTCGGCGGCCCGCACCAGATCCAGATCCTGCTCGTCGATGGTCAGGGGCATGAGGTCGGGGCCCAGCAGCCCCGTGGACGGCCAGCCCCACAGACACCGGTTGCGCTGGCCGCGGGCGGCCAGCAGGACGGCATCGTCGCTCCAGTCATGGCGCTGCAGGGGTTCCTTGGCGAGGAAGAATTCGAAGTGGCTGATGTCGGGATCGAGGTCTTCCACCAGGCTCCAGCGCTCCAGATCCGGAAGCTCCAGAGCCCGCTTCAGAAGGTCTCCGCTCAGGAGCCGGGCCGGGTCCCAGACCTGGGGATTGGAGAACCCGACGAAGTGCAGATCGGAGCTGGCCACGAAGGCCATCAACCTCCTCACGTCGTAACTGCTCTCCTGTGGATGCAGGTACATGTCGGCGAAATTGGCGTCCGCCGTGGTGTCCAGGGCCCAGCGCTGCTCGTGGTGACGCCGCAGACGATTGGTCTCCGGCAGATCGCTGAACAGCCGGCGGCCTAGGCGCAGCCCCGCCGCATCGCATCCCACACCCAGGCGGCTGAGACTGCGCTGGATGCGGTGGATCTCCCAGCGCCCCCCGTCGGCATAGAGAAACAGGTGCAGCAGCCCCCCGGGGGCCAGCAGATCGGCCAGGGCCCGCAACCCGGCCTCAGGTTCGCGCAGGTGGTGCAGGACCCCCACGGAATTGATGTGGTCGAAGGGGCCTTCATCAGCCAGATCCAGCAGGCTGCGCTGCTCGATGCGCAGGTCCTCCACCTGGGCAGGGGCACCGGAGCGGCGGGTGCGTTCGCGCGCCACCTCCAGTGCCGCGGCACTGATGTCCACCGCCAGCACCCTCGCCCCCGGATTCAGATGGCAGAGGTAATCGGTGCTGACCCCTGTTCCGCAGCCCGCATCCAGGATTCTCCAGGGACGCGGAGCACCCGCAGGCGGCGGCAGCACACCGACGCAGAAGGCCCGGACACTGTCCACGCACCATCGCCAGTTGTATCCCGGAGGCGGGCCGTCCTGGAGCGGGTCGGCGGGATAGGGAAAGCGGTCGTAGAAGGCGCTCACGACCGGAGTGGCGGCATCGCTGGCTGACACGGCTGCGGGATCGCTGCAGGGAGCATTTCATGGCGCCTGCACCGACGCTGCAAACATTTGTTCATGCCCTGGCGGGGCCCCGAGGAGGCAGCCGTAGGTTGACCCAGCCCGGTTCGCTCTCGTCCATGACCGTGACCGCCAGCAGCGGCAGCACCAGGGTTGCTCCCCAGCGCTACGACACACTGCCGCTGTCCAGCGTCCGTCAGGCCGAACAGGAGGATCGCTTCCCTGACGGAGGTGAACTGGACAGCCTGATCACGTTCTTTCAGAGCGGTCAGCGGCGCGTGGAAGCCGCCCGTCTCATCACGGCCAACGCCGAGTTCATCGTCGCCAAGGCCGCCAGCCGGATCTTCTCCGGAGGCACCCCGCTCTCCTATCTCGATGCGCCGCTGAGCCCCGCCTCCGCTGGCCAGGCCGCCGCTCTGGCCGCCGATCAGGCCGCGTTCCAGCGCTCGGTGCAGACCTTCGTGGGGGCAGCGGGAGCGACCAAGCGCGGCAATCTGATCGGCCGGCTTCTGGAGGGTGCCGGAGGCGATGCCGACGTACGCGTGGTTCTGCCCTCCGGTTTCACACCGATCGCCGTGGGCCGCTACGGAACGGCCCGGATGAAGAAGTCGATCCGCGACCTGGCCTGGTTCCTGCGCTACGTGGGCTATGCCCTGGTGGCCGGCGACCCCAGCATCCTGGCGGTGAACACCCGCGGCCTTCGGGACGTGCTGGAGAGGGCCTGCTCCCTGGCCGCCACCAACGTGGCCCTGCAGGAAATGCGCGCCGCCGCCGCCGGCCTGTTCAAGGAGGACCCGCAGACCCGCTCCCTCGTGATCCAGTACTTCAACGTGCTGATCGCGGAACTGGCGGTACCCACCCCCTCGACCCGCCAGCGTCTCGGCAGCCCGGTCAATCAGGGACTGCAGCTGCCGGCCACCTATGCACTCGGCGCCCAGGGCAAGGCCCAGCGGTTCGTCATCAAGCCGGGCATGACCGGTGCCCAGAAGGCTGAAGTGGTGCGTGCCGCCTACCGGCAGGTGTTCGAGCGCGACATCGTCAAGGGCTACAGCCTGGAAGTCTGTCCGGTGGAGGCCACCCAGGTGCGCCAGGGTCAGATCTCCATGCGGGAGTTCATCCGGGCTCTGGGGCGCAGCAAGGAGTATCAGAAGCAGTTCTACGGACGCTTCTCCAACAGCCGCGCCGTGGAACTGGCCTTCCGCCATTTCCTGGGGCGTGGAATCAGCTCACGCGAGGAGTTCACCCGCAGCTTCGACATCGTCAGTGCCCAGGGTCTGCCAGGCCTGGTGGATTCACTGCTGAACTCGATGGAATACGCCAGGGTGTTCGGGGAGGAAACGGTTCCCTTCCTGCGCGATCTCGGCGAGGAAGCTCAGGAGAGTGCCGGCTGGGGCAGCAACCGCAAGTTGTTCCGCTTCAGCGCGCCCTTCGAGGGAGCTCCCCAGTACGTGACGCTCTACGCGTCCTACCGCCAGCCCCTGGCTGATCAGCACCCCTACGGGGGCGGGAATGATCCCCTCGCCCTCACCTACGGCGCCATCTTCCCCTCAGCCACGGCGAAGGTGGCCACCCGTCCGGCACCGTTCAGCTACGACACCCGGCGCATCCTGATCGGCAACGGCCTGGCCCTGCCCGGCCAGATGGACAGCCCCCAGTTCCGTCAGGCCAGTCCCAGGAAGGTGGGGCCCCGGGTGATCCGGCTGCGGCAGATCGCCACCGGCGGCAACTCCGTGCCACGGCGAGGTGGACAACCCAGCGTGCGCAACACCGAGAGCAGCACCCAGGCGGTGATCAACGCGGTGTATGTGCAGGTGCTCGGCACATCCGGCTACGCCGGCGAGCGCAACAAGGTGGAGGAGATCAAGCTCGAGAACGGCGACATCAGCCTGCGGGAATTCGTACGCCAGGTAGCCCGCAGCACAGCCTTCCGCCGTCGTTACTGGAGCGGCCTCTACATCACCAAGGCGATCGAGGTGATGCACCGGCGCCTGCTGGGTCGCCCCACCTTCGGGCGCTGGGAGATCGACGCCTACTTCGACACCGCCGCCAGAACCGGTTTCTACGGCGTGGTCGACCGGATGCTCAACAGCCGGGAATACAACGACTGCTTCGGGGAGGACACGGTCCCCTTCGAGCGATTCATCACCCCGAGCGACCGCAACGCCCGCCAGGTGCCCGGTCTCAATGGAGGCTTCGATCCCAACCGCTACGTCGATCCCGCAGGACGCCAGCGTCCCGAGGCCCGGGCCGACCAGACCCTGCGCACCACAGCTGACGTGACACCCCGCAACCTGCCCGATCGGCGCACGGTGGTGCGGGGTGTGTGGAGCGCAAAGATCGCCGGTGGCCAAACCGCCGCGCCTGCGCCCTCCGCCAGGGGAGCCGGTCCCGGCAGCATCCGCACCAGCCCTGCTCCCTCCCGCCGCTGGCGCCCCGAGGACGCACAAGCCCTCTGGAGCACCCCTGGAGGGGGCGGTTTCCGGCCGGCCGTCTCGCCGCCCCCCTCGGTCGGTGGCTGGACCAAGGCCGTGAGCTCCAACCTGGCCGCCACTCCTGCCCGTCAGCCAGGGGCGGCCATGGCCCAGGCGCTGCAACCGGGACAGCCCCAGGGCTTCAGGCGTCGCCAGAGCCTGGGCCGGGCGATCCAGGTGGGACGCAGCACCAGCGAAACCGACATCCAGACCGCGATCGAGGCGGTCTACCGCCAGTTGCTCAACCGCGTGCCGCTGGCGGCCGAACGGCTCAGCGACAGCGAGTCGCAGTTCCGCAACGGTCAGCTCACCGTGGCCGAATTCGTCGCCGTGGTTGCTGGCAGCGACCTTTTCCAGCAGCGGCTCAACCGGCTGGCACCGCTGCGCGCCGCCGCCGCCGCCCATCTTGCCCTGCTGGGCAGGGCGGCCCAGCCCGCCGAATCCAGCCGGTTCCTGGCGCTGCGTACCAGCCGCGGACTGGTGGCGGCGGTCGAGGACCTGCTCAACAGCGCCGACTACGCAGCCGCCTTCGGACAGGACACCGTGCCCTATGTGCGGGGTCTGACGACCAGTGACGGCGTCCCCCTGGTCACGGTGAACCGCACGGCAGCCCTCTACGGCGGCAACGCCGGGCTCACACCCTCCCCCAAGGGAGCGATCTGACTTCACGAGTCAGCACTCCCCCCGAGGGGAGGGCTGGCCTGAACAGCATCAGCAAGCAG
>JBFLKL010000311.1:0-7443 GCA_040883175.1 Synechococcaceae cyanobacterium
GCTGCCGGTGCTGCTGCAGACCGAACAGGCCTGCTTCAACCGCCGGCTGTTGCCTGAGAGCCCGGCGACCCTGCAGGCCTTGCTGCAGACCAGCGCCGGCGGAGTGCCGGTGGGCCTGAGCCTTGCTCCCCAGGACCTGGCCTGGCTGCTCGGGGGGTTCGGGGCCGATGGGGCCATCGCCGTGGCCAGCCGGGGTGAGCGGCCGAGCCCGCGGAGCCAGGCTGCCCTGGTCCAGATGCTGCAATGGCTGGCGGATGCCAACCTCCAGGAGCAGGTGTCGGTGTTCACCAGCGAAGAGCCCATGCTGCGGCGTTTCTCGGCTGGCGAACTGGCTTGGATCCCCTGCCGCAGCGGCGATCTCAGCCGGCTGCGCCACAGCCTCGACGACGACCTCGGCGTCGCCGGCCTTCCCCGCGGCCCCCGCGGAGAGGCCACACCGATCAACACCCTGCGGGTGTGGGCCTTCGGCCGCAACTCCAGCGCCCGCCAGCAAGACACGGCGGAGCTCTGGACCCGTTTCTCGATCACGCCGATCGTGCAGCGGCGCCTCACCCTGCAGACCAGTGGCAACCTGCCGGTGAACCTGCAGTTGCCTGTGCCCGTGGAGAGCTCTGCCACCCTGCGCACCTTGGAGGCCACCCGGCAGCAGGCGGGCCGTGCCCCGGGCGCCGAAGCGGTGCGCGGGATCGACGGTGAACGACTGACGCAGATGCGCCGGCTGATCAACGATGTGGCCTTTCAGACCCTGGCTCCCCGAACAGCGGCCCAGACCCTGATCGACAGTCTGATCACGGGGGCGGCAGAGGGCAGACCATGAACCCGCTCATCCAGGAGATCACCACCTCGGCAGGTTATTTCGAGCGCCCGGCGGTGTGGCTGCAACTGCTGGTCGTCAGCCTGCCCCTGCTGGTGGGTAACGCAATCCGCCACTGGCGGGGTGGACCGGCGGGCCTGGCGGACAGGCATCGACAGATCGCCCTCGGCCTGGCGCTGCTGGGGGTGCTGGCGCTGAGGCTGGTGGGCATTCCCCACGGCTTCAGCATGTTCCTCCTGGCCCTGGTGCTGGGGTGGGAAGCGCTCGCTCCCCTGGAACGGCTTCTGGCGCGGTTCCTTCACCCCGAGCCGAGGGCCCAGCTGATGTCACGACTGATCCGCCCTTTCTATCTGCTGGCGGCTGGGGTGGCACTGCTGGACCAGCTGCAGAACGTGCGCGACCTGGCCCAGCTGCCGCTGACCCTGTTCGGCGGCGACATCAGCGTGGGCCAGCTGTTCATCGCTCTGCTGCTGGCCTATCTGCTGCTGGTGGGCTCCGGTCCGCCGGCGGCTGGGCTGGCCTGGCTGGCCCGCCGCACCCTGGGCCTCACCCAGTCGAGCCAGCGGGCCATGGCCCTGATCTTCCGCTACACGGTGGTGGGGCTGGGACTGCTGCTGGTGGTCTCCAATCTGGGGCTCAACACCACGGCACTGGTGGCGGTGGCGGGGGGGCTGTCCGTGGGCCTGGGCTTCGGCATCAAGGAGGTGTTCTCCAATTTCGTCAGCGGCCTCTGGCTGCTGTTCGAGGGGTCGGTACGCCCCGGGGAGGTGTTGATGGTGGATGGCGACCCCTGTGAAGTGCGCAGCCTGGGCCTGCGGGCCGCAGTGCTCTGGCGTGACCGCGACAACGCCGAGCTGGTGGTCCCCAACCAGACCTTCTTCACCGAAAGCACCGTGACCTACACCCGCTCGGACCGGCTGCGGCGCAGCGAGCTCTCGGTCGGAGCGGCCTACCGCCACAACCCAGAACAGGTGATCCCGCTGCTGGAGGCGGCGGCCAGGGGCGTGGCGGGCGTACTGCCGGATCCGCCGGCGCGGGCCTTCCTGGTGGGATATGGCGATTCGGCGATCAACTACAGCCTGCGCTTCTGGATCGCCGACCCGATGCGCAACCTCAGCGTCCGCGACGCCGTGGGCCGGGCGATCTGGGCCACATTCGCCAGCCACGGCATCGAGATTCCCTTCCCGCAGCGGGTGGTGCATCGGCCAGCCGGGCGCCCAGCCACGGATCCACCCTCGGGATCAGGCGCAGGTCGGGGGGAAGCGGCGAACCCAGCCAGCGGTGACCCCTAGCCTGCAGCTCTGCCGGCACTCCTGACGATGGCCCGATTCGTCCTCTGGGGCACCTACTGCGACAACGCCCTGGAGAAGCGCGCCCCCTACCGCCAGGAGCACCTGGACGGGCTGCAGCGCCAGAAGGACGCCGGCATCCTGATCACCCTCGGGCCCACCGAGGACAGCACCCACGTGTTCGGCATCTACGAGGCCGAATCGCAGCAGCAGGTGGAGGACCTGGTGCACGGCGACACCTACTGGCGCCACGGCATCTGGACCGCGGTGCAGGTGTATCCCTGGATCCAGGCCTTCTGAGCACCCCGCCTCGGCCGGGCAGGGCCTCAGCCGCGGGGCCAGCCCGCCTGGGCCTGCTGCCACACCCAGGCCGCCACCGCCTCGCTGCCGTCCTCGCCGAGCAGCTCGGCGTAACCGGACATCTGGCCCACCCCCCCGGCGGCGATGGCGGCGATGGCGGCCGGCGAGGCGATGCCCTCCCGCTCCAGTGCCGCGAGTTTGAGGGTCTTGCGGCGGCGAATGACATTGCCGCCCTGGAGATGGCAGCCGGCACAGTGGGTCTCGAACAGCTGCGCCCCTGGGCCGGGCTCGGCCCGCAGCACCCCCGGCAGCCCCAGCAGCAGCACCAGCAGCAGTGCCAGCCCTGCGAGCGGCGACCAGGTGCGTGCAGGCGGGGGAACCGAAGGGCACCGGGCCTGACGGGACGAAGCGGCGGCGGGCATGGCGACGGCGACGGCAGGCATGGCCGCAGCGGGGGGCAACGCCAGTGTGGCGGGAGACGACACACTGGTGAGCTCTCACGGTGGCCGCACACGCGCCGATGGATGCCGGGTCCAGTCCTCGCCAGCCCACAGCCGGCCTGCGCCCGCTGCGGCCCGGCGACCACGATGAGCTGGTGGTGGTGTACCGCGATGCGGTGCTGAGCCAGGCCAGCGACCTCTACACCCCCGCCCAGATCGAGGCCTGGGCGCACCACCCTGAACGGACGGGTGCACTGCGGCAGCCCCTGCGCGAGGGCTTCGGACTGGCCAGCACGGGCCCGGACAGCGCCAGCATCGAAGCCTTCGGGCTGCTGCATCCGGACAACCGTCTGGCCCTGCTCTACTGCCGTGGCCGCGCCTGCCGCCAGGGTCGGGCCAGTGCCATCCTGCGCGCCCTGGAGGAGTACGCCCGCGACCGTCGCACCAGGCAGCTGCGCACCGAGGCCAGCCAGCTCTCCCGGCCGCTGCTGGAGCGCCGCGGATGGCAGGTGGAGGCCGAGGAAACCGTGCTGTTCGCCGGGGCCTGGTTCCTGCGCTGGCGCATGATCAGGCGCCTGGAGTCCCCTCCCCCGGCCGATACCCGTGGCTGAAGCACAACTGCGGCAGTTCCTCGACAAAGTGCGCCAGCTGAATGCCTTCGTGGCCCTCAGTGAGGCCGACCCGATGGTTCGCGAGGCCCTGATCCGCTGCAGCCACCATCACGAGGTGGTGGCGCTGGCCCGCTGCCATGGTTTCGAGATCGGCCGGCGCTGGGGCGAGGGCCCGGCGCCGGCCGGCGCGTCGGACAACCTGCTGGCGGGACCCTGCCCGCCCCCGGGGGAGGAGCGGACCACGGTGCTGCTCCGGGGGGAGGGCTGGCGGCTGGAACGCATCCATTCCTGCCAGGCCAGCAGTCCGCCGGACTTCTGGTACGACCAGGACGACCATGAGTGGGTCACGCTGCTGCAGGGCTGCGCCCGGATCCGCTTCGCCCCGTCGGGCCAGGACGATCCGGGCGAGGAACGGGAGCTGTGCCGCGGGGACGCCCTGCTGATCCCAGCCCACCGTCGCCACCGGGTGGAGGCTACGGATTCGGACCCCGGATGCGTATGGCTGGCCCTGTTCTGGCGGGGGGCTTGCGCAGGGTGAGCGAGCGCACCAGCCAGAAGGCTCCCGCCAGAGCCAGGACGGCCACCCCCAGGCCCGCCAGCAGGGCCGGCTTGTTCTCGGCGCCGGGAGGCAGCACGATCACCTTCCGGGCCACCGCGGTCATGGCCGTGAGCAGCACCAGCTCGATCTGCACCACATGGCGGCGGAGGTAGGAGGTGATGTTCTGCAGCACCTCCAGGGCGATCAGCAGGTTGAGCAGATCGCCGAGCATCTTGTTGAGCTTGGTGTCGAGCCAGGGAGTGCCCTCCACCATCAGCGCCTGCACCACATCGACCACCAGCTGCACGGTGGCGGCCAGCATCACCACCACCAGCACCACCCCGAGCAGCTTGGCCAGCTGCTGCTCGGTGCGATCGATCACATAGAGATAGTTGGCGTCATCGAGCAGACGCCGCAACCGCTTGACGCGCATCGTGTCAGCCCGGCTCAGTTCTCGAACAGCTCAAAACTGGGCCTGGCCGGGGTGCGCCCCGGAGGATTGCGCAGCTCTGTGTCGCAGGTGATGGTGCCGTCCGGGGCGGTCACGCAGTTGGTGGGCACCACCTGGGTATCGGGAGCCACCTCACTGCCCCGACCGCGCGTGAAGGTCTGACGCTGGGCCAGGGCAGGAGGGACAGCCAGCGCACCCACAGCCACACCCGCCATGAAGACACACAGTCCCCGGGCTGGAACCGCAGCAAGGGGACGCGCGTGCGAAGCGGCGGGGCTGGCCATCGGATGCTCGGCGTGAGGCATGGCACCACTCTGCCTGTCCATGCCCGCTGAAGCCCACGAAGCCGGCTGCGATCGCGCTACTGCCCAGCGGGGGCATCGCCGCGGATCTCCTTGAGCAGCAGATCGAGCTGTCCCAGGGAATCCTCAAGCGGTGCGCTGCGGACGGGCCGATGACGATCCGCCGGCGCGCTGGCGTCCTCCTGCTGCCAGAGGTCCTCGATGTCACAGAGCCGGGCGGCCAGCCCGCACAGGCCCTGCTCGCTGTAGGTGGCCTGGAGTGCGTCGAGCAGCACCGGCATCCGGATCGATCCGGCCTTCAGGGCCCGGCGCAGATCGGACTGGGTGCGGCCGGCATGGCGCAACCACTCCTTGAGGAAGGCCTGCAGATCGTCGAGCTGCTGGGCACTGAGGCTCCCCATCCCGATCACCGACCGAGGGGAAACCAGCGATCCAGGCGGCGCTGCGCCCGGGTGCGGATCGCCTCGGTGCGATGGCGGCCGCAGATGCCCAGCAGGGCGGTGAGGGCCACCAGATCGTCGCTGAAGCCGACGGCGGGGATGAAGTCGGGGATCAGATCGAGCGGCATCAGCAGGTAGGTGAGGGCGGCCAGCACCGTCACCTTGGCCGATGAGGGTGTGTCGGGATCCAGCAGCAGCTCGAGGCATTCCAGGGCCGGGCGAGCCACCAGTCGCCCGGCTCGGCGCAGCAACCGCAGCAGCAACGCCTCATCAACGACGCTGCTGTCCAGCACTTCGGCATCCACGGAATCGGGATTAGCGGGATCGGCGTTCACGCTCTGGGTCACGGGCCTTCAGGTAGCCAACCCTGCCATTGTCAACCCCTCACACCTCCACCAGACCGCTGTCGATACCGGTTTTCCGCAGCTTGCGCAACGCCCGCTGCACCACCTGGCGGCAGTATTCACGGCTGCAGCCGAGCTGACGGGCCACCTCCGCCAGGGTGCGCCACTCGTGGCTGCCGTCGAGCCCGAAGCGAAGCATCACCACCGTGCGCTCCTTGGGGGTGAGGCTGGCCCGATCCAGCAGCGTCCACACCGTGGCGCTGCGTTCGGCCAGCTCGGCGCGCTCCATCGGCGCCGGATCGGGGCTGGGCAGCACATCCACCAGCTCGGAGGGATCGGACTTCGACTTCACCACCCCCTGAAGGCTCACGGTGACGCTGCGCAGCTCGCAGGCCAGCAGGTCCTCCACATCGGCAAGGGGCAGATGGAGCGCCCTGGCCAGCTGGGCCGGGGTGGCCGACACGCCGCAGGACTGCAGATGACGGGCCTTGGCGGCCCGCAGGCGGGTGAGTTTCTCGTTCACATTCACCGGGATCCGGATCGTGCGGCTCTGGGTGGAGAGGGCCCGGTTCAGGCCCTGACGGATCCACCAGTAGGCATAAGTGCTGAACCGGTGACCCCGGGTGGGGTCATATTTCTCGACGGCACGGGTAAGGCCCAGCGTGCCCTCCTGGATCAGATCGAGCAGATCCAGCCCCTTGTTCTGATAGCGCTTGGCCAGATTCACCACCAGGCGCAGGTTGGCGGTGATCATCTGGTTCTTGGCCCGCTCCCCCTGTCGCAGGGTGCGACGCTCCACATCGCTGTATTCGCAGGCGGGACCCTCACCGCCAGCCGCACGGCAGCGCTCCTGCAGGCTGGCCATGGCCTGAACCTTGCGGCCGAGGGTGAGCTCCTGCTCGGGGGTGAGCAACTGATGGCGACCGATCTCACCGAGATAGCTGCTCAACGCGCTGGCCATGGATCGCTCTCTGCACTGGTTTGAACCTACGGACGGATGCACCGGGGCGAGAAACCCTTGGAAAAACTTTCGACTTCAGAAACACTTCCAACGGTCGGGAGGTTGTGTCATGACGTGACGTGAACAGCTGTTCTGATTTCAACATCACCTCCTCGCGTCCTCGCTTTCTCCACACCCTGTGCTCAGGGCAACCGCCCCTGCCGCTACGGTTGCTGCCGTTGCTGGAACCCCATGCCCGGGTTTGGGACCGACCTTGCGGCCATCCCGATCGCGGCCATCCCGGCCGACCTGCTCAGCCGTGCAGGCGTGGCCTACGTGCACTACCTGAGCTTCATGCTCTGCTTCGGCGCTCTGGTGCTGGAGCGACGTCTGATCCGGCCCAACCCCGGCAAGGCCGACGCCACCTTGATGGTGATCACTGACGTGGTGTACGGCCTGGCGGCCCTGGCGCTGCTGGTGAGCGGCATTCTGCGGGTGCTGTACTTCGGCCAGGGCTCCGCCTTCTACACCGGGAATCCCCTGTTCTGGTGGAAGGTGGGCGTGTACCTGGCCGTGGGCGGCCTGTCGCTGTACCCCACCGTCACCTACATCCTCTGGGCGATCCCGCTGCGCAAGGGCGAGCTGCCCCAGGTGAGCGAGGCCCTGGCGGGCCGCCTGGCCTGGATCCTCAACATCGAACTGGCGGGCTTTGCTCTCATTCCCCTGCTGGCCACCCTGATGGCCAGGGGGGTCGGTCTGCCGGGCACCCTGCCGGCCTGATGCAGCGGCTCAGGCGGGGGTGGCCGGCCCTGCTGCCCGCAGCGCTGCTGCTGGCAATGCCGCAGCCCTTGGCCAGCAGCACCACGACCCCGGCGGAGGAACACTCCTGCCCCAGGGCGGAAAGCCGACGGCCCCTGGCCACGGCGACCGCCACCGGCCCCATTGCCACTGCGCCCGCCCCCTCCACCTCCAGC
>JBFLKL010000312.1:0-4819 GCA_040883175.1 Synechococcaceae cyanobacterium
AGGGGGCTGCGGCGGGGGCTGCGGCGGTCATGCGGGCGATATCGCTTCAGTGGTTGCGAATTGTGACGAAACTAGACCCGCGTAGAGACCGCCGCGAGCCAGCAGCTCCGCATGACGGCCCGACTCGACCAGCCGGCCGCCGGCGATCACGCAGATGCGATCGGCATTGACCACCGTGGACAGCCGGTGGGCCACCACCAGGGTGGTGCGATTGGCCATCAGGCGATCGAGGGCCTCCTGCACCACCTGCTCAGAGGCAGAATCCAGGGCCGACGTGGCCTCATCGAGGAAGAGGAGCGGGGCGTTCTTGATCAGGGCCCGGGCGATGGCGATGCGCTGGCGCTGGCCGCCCGAGAGCATGGCGCCGTTCTCACCGATCAGGGTGTCGTAGCCCTCGCTCAACTGCTCGATGAAGCCATGGGCATTGGCCGCCCGGGCCGCCGCCACGATCTCCTGCCGGCTTGCCGGTTCCCCTCCCTGCAGGCACCCGTCGTAGCCATGGCCATAGGCGATGTTGTTGGCCACGGTGTCGTTGAACAGGAAGGTGTTCTGATCCACCAGGGAGATCTGGGAGCGCAGCGAAGCCAGTGAGATCTCCCGCAGATCGAGGCCGTCGATCGTGATCCGCCCGGCGCTGGGGTCGTAGAAGCGGCAGAAGAGGTCGATGATCGTGCTCTTGCCCCCGCCGCTGGGCCCCACCAGCGCCACGGTGCCGCCGTGGGGGATCTCCAGGTCAAGATCCCGGATCACCGGCTCCCGGTCGTAGGCGAAGCTCACCGCTTCAGCGCGCAGGGCCCGGCGGAAGGGACCCAGCGACCGGGGCCGGGGCGGATCAGCGGGATCCGGCGGCGTGTCGAGGATGGCGAACACATCGCGGGCCGCCGCCACTCCCTGCTGAAGAACGGCGTTGGCCTTGGCCAGACCCTTGAACGGGGCGTAGCAGAGATAGAGGGAGGTGAGGAAGGCGAAGAAGCTGCCCGTGGTCCGGGTGCCGGCGATCACCGCCTCGCCCCCGTAGAGGAGGACAGCGCTGAAGCCCGCCGCTCCGAGGAGCTCCATCAATGGCTGGTTGGCGAGCTTGGCGCGGGTGGTGCGCAGCGCCGAGCGGAGCACCGAGCGGTTCTCCTGCTGGAAACGCTCCAGCTCATAGCCCTCCATGCCGAACACCTTCACCACCCGCGAGCCCACCAGCGCCTCCTGCAGGGTGGAGGCCAGGCGGGCCAGGCTCGACTGGCCGCGGCTGGAGTGGCGCCGCACCTTGCGGGATGAGCGCAGCACCGGCCAGACGCCGAGGGGGAAGAGGATGAAGGCCAGCAGGGACAGCAGCCAGTCCTGGTAGAAGGCCACCAGCACCAGGACCAGCAGGGTGAGGCTGTCCTTGGCCAGGGAGGTGAGCCCGTCGACGATGCCCGTCTTCACCAGCGTCACGTCGCTGAGCACACGGGAGATCAGGCTGCTGGAGCTGCTGCGATCGATGTAGGACTGCGGCAGCACCATCACCCGGGCGGCGAGCTCGGCGCGCAGGTCGGCGGTGATCCCCTGTCCCACGGTTTCGGTGAGATAGCCCCCCAGGTACTGACACAGGGCCCGCAGGCCGATCACCACCAGGATCACCGCTGGCGCGGCGTACAGACGGGTGCGGTCAGCGCTGGGCAGCACCTCATCGAACAGGTAGCGGATCACCAGGGGGACCACTCCGGTGGAGGCGCCGTAGCCGAGGTTGAACAGGAACGCCAGCAGGTAGGTGGGCCACAGGTAGCGGTGGCCGTAGGCCAGCAGGCGGCGGTAGGTGGAGCCGGAGGCCGGGCTGGACCCTGACGTGGCGGTGGCGGCATGGCTCATGGCAGCAGCTCCAGCAGCGCCTCGGCGGCGCGGCCGGAGGCGCCGGGGGGACCCATGCGCCGGCGCAGGTCGGCGATCGCCGCCTCCACCCGGGGGCGCTCGGCCAGCAGCGCCCCCAGGGCCGCCACCAGCTCGGTGGGGTTGACCCGCTCCTGCACCAGCTCGGGGAAGACCACCCGGCCGAGGACCACATTGGGCAGGCCCAGCACCCGGTGGCGCGTGACCAGCCTGGCAAGCAGAAAGGTGAGCCAGTTGAAGCGGTAGACGATCACGTGGGGACAGCCCAGCAGGGCGGCCTGCAGGGTGGCGGTGCCCGAACTCACCAGGCCGGCATCGGCCGCATGCAGCAGGTTCACGGTGTCATCGGCGATGCAGGGGATCGGCAGGGGCCCGCCGCCGGCCTCCCGCTCCAGCACGGTGGAATCAATGGTGGAGGCCCGCAGCAGCACCACCTGCCAGCCCTGTCCGCGCAGCCGCTCGGCGGCGGCAAGCAGGGGGGGCAGCAGCAGCCGCACCTCGCTGCGCCGGCTGCCGGGCATCAGCGCCAGCAGGGGACGATCAGGATCCAGCCCATGGCGCAGGCGCGTCTGGGCCGGACTGGCGGTGACCTGAATCTCATCGAGCAGGGGATGACCCACGTAGCGGGCGAAGGCTCGCCCGTGGGCATTGAACAGGCCCTCCTCAAAGGGAAAGATCACCGCCAGGCGATCGATGAAGCCGGCCATGCGCCGGGCCCGTCCCCGCCCCCAGGCCCACACCTGGGGGGCGATGTAGAAGAACACCGGGATGCCGCGCCGGTGGGCCTCGCGGGCCACCATCAGATTGAAGCCGGGATAGTCGATCAGCACCACCGCATCGGGGCGCCGGCGATCCATGTGGCGCTTGAGCAGGCGCATCACCCGGTAGTGGCGGCGGATGCTGCCGAGGATCTCCACCACACCGGCGGCGGACAGGCTGCTCACGTCGGCGAGGACGGCCATGCCGGCGGCCCGCAGCCGCTCGCCGCCCACCCCGGTCACCGCCACATCGGGAGCAAGACGCCGCAGGGCCTGCAGCAGAGCGCCGCCGTGCAGATCCCCGGAGGCCTCGCCGGCCACCAGCAGCAGCTGCCGCGGCTCAGCCACGACGGCCCCAGCCGCGTCGGGCAAGCACGGCCAGCACCGCCTCGGCGAGCCGGGCCACGGCCTGGGGATCGAGCCGCAGGCCCACCGGCACGACGGCGCCCCGCTCGTCGGGCGTGAGCACGGCCTGGAGCCGCTGCCAGTCCTTGCCCGTGGTGACCAGGGTGGCGTTGTGCTGCGCCCGCGCCAGTGCCAACAATCCCTCCACGTCGGCCCGAGCATAGGGATGGTGGTCGGGGAAGGCCTGGCAGCCCACCAGCCGGCAGCCTTCCCGGCGCAGGGCGTCGAAGAACTTCTCCGGCAGGCCGATGCCGCAGAAGGCAAGCAGCGGGCGCTGCCGCAGGGCGGAGGGCAGCTCCAGGCGGGCGCCGATCCGGAACAGGGGGCGCCCGCACGGCCAGGGCAGGCCCGCGGGAACGGTGCCGGGGTCGTCGCTGCCGGCGGGATCGGGCGGCGAACCGGTGAGCACCAGCAGATCGGCACGGGCCAGGGCGGCAGGCGGCTCGCGCAGAGGGCCGGCCGGAAACAGCAGCCCATTGCCGAGCAGCTTGCGCGCATCGAGTACGGACAGATCACAGTCACGGGCCAGGCGCCAGTGCTGCAGGCCGTCATCGAGCAGCAGCAGGTCGGCACCGGCTTCGAGGGCCCGGCGGGCGGAGGCCACGCGGTCGGAACCGATCCACACCGGCAGCCCGGGCAGGCCCCGCACCAGCTCCAGGGCCTCATCCCCCACCGTCGCCGCGGCCATCTGCGGCTCCACCCGCAGCGGCTCACGCCGACCGCTGCCGTAGCCCCGGCTGAGCACCGCCGGCCGCCAGCCCCGGGCGGCCAGCTCGCGGGCCAGGGCGATCACCAGCGGCGTCTTGCCGGTGCCGCCCAGGGTGAGGTTGCCCACCGACACCACCGGCAGCGGTGGCTGCCAGGGACGGGCACCGGCCCGGTGGAGCCGCACCGCGATCCCGTACAGCCAGCCGCAGGGACGGAGCAGCCAGGCCAGCGGGCCGGGCCTGGGCCGATACCAGAAGCGGGGTGTGGCCAGCAGCATCAGCGTGGTGGCGTCGACTCGGGCCAGCGCGGTGGCTGGGGCCTAGGTGGTGGCTCGGGCGGTGGCAACCGTTCCAGGACGGCGGCGGCGATCAGGGCCGAGGGGCCCTGCAGGGGCGGCAGGGCTGATGGCTGCGGCGGTTGCCGCAGCCAGGCGATCGCCTCCTCCCAGGCGGCATCGGCACTGCCGCAGCGGCGCAACCAACCGGAGCGCTCCAGCTGCGCGCTCACCTCGGCGAAGTTGGCCATGTCGGGGCCGCACACCACCGGCCGGCCGCCACGCACGGGCTCGAGGGGGTTGTGGCCGCCGAGGTCCCGACCGCCGACCCGGAAGCTGCCGCCCATCACCACCACTGCGGCGGCGGCGATCCAGGTGCCCATCAGCCCGAGGGCATCGACCACCAGCACATCCAGGTCCGGCAGCGCCTCCGGCTCCAGCTCGGGCGCGCGCTCAGGAGCGAGGCTGCTCCAGAGCTCGGCGGCCGACCCGCCGGCCCGCGCCCGGGCCAGCAGCTGCTGCGCCCGCTGCGGATGACGGGGCGCCAGCAGCAGTGCCGGCCGCCGGGGCGACAGGCGCCGGCCGATCTCCGACCAGGCGGCAAGCAGCAACTCCTCCTCGCCGGCATGGCTGCTGGCGAACAGCAGCACCGGCCGCTGCGGCCACAGCCGCCGCAGTCGCTGCAGGCTGGGCCGGTGCACCGGCAGCGCCGGGGCATCCCATTTGGGGGAACCCAGGGCGAGGGCCGCCGGCGCCCCCCGGCACCGCAACCGCTCGGCGTCGGCGCCCGACTGGGCGAAGCAGGCCTGGCAGC
>JBFLKL010000054.1:0-13618 GCA_040883175.1 Synechococcaceae cyanobacterium
GCCAGAAGCGGCCGTCAGCGAGCAGCCGCTGCCAGTTGAGCGTGCCCACCGGCACCGCCTCCAGCCCCGTGAACACCGACTGGGCCTGCAGGCTCAGCCAGGCGTAGTCGAGCAGGGGCCACACGAACACCCCCAGGAGCAGCAGGAGCGCCGGGGCCATCAGCAGCAGGCCGCTCATGGAGCCACCCCCCGGACCCGCTGGCGCTGCTGGAGGTCCTGGCCGCTGGCGCGCAGCAGAAGATCGCTGTCGCGGCCGGCCCGGGCCATGGCTGCCGCAGGCTCTCCGCGGCCGGTGATCAGGGCGCTGAGCTGGCGCTGGAGGATGTCGCTGAGCTGGGCGTAACCGGGGGTGAGCGGCCGCAGCACCGCCTGGTCGAGGGCCTGGCGCAACTGGGGCAGCAGGGGCCGTTCGGCCACCAGCTCCGGGTCGTCGAACAGGGCCGCCAGGGTGGGGGTGTACCCATAACGGGTCACCAGCAGGCGCTGGCTGGGCTCACCGGTGAGGGCCTGCAGCGCCTCAACCGCCGCCTCCGGGTTGGCGCTGCCTGCGAGCAGCGACAACCCCCAGCTGCCCTGGGTGGCGGCATGGGCTGCGTCCGGCTCGGCCACCATCGTGGTGATGCCCACCTTGCCGGCCACGGCGCTGCCCTCGCGCTGCAGTTCCTGCCAGGCATAGGGCCAGTTGCGCAGGAAGGCCGCCTCCCCGGCCTCGAAGCTCTGCAGGGCCTCCGGCTCGGCGAAGTTGGCCACCGCCTGGGGACTGATGCCTTCGCGCACCAGCTGCTGCAGCCAGCCCGCCGCCCGGGCCGCGGCGGGGCTCGCGAGCCCGAAGCCAGCCTCGCCTGGTCCCCAGTGGCCGCCGAAACCAGCGATCAGCTCCAGGAACACACAGCTCAGTCCCTCGTACTGGCGACCCTGCCACACGTAGCCCCAGCGCACCCGGCCCTGCTCCTGCAGGCGGCGGGAGATCGCCACCAGCTCGTCGGGGGTGCGGGGTGGCGCCGGCATCAGGTCGGTTCGCCAGTAGAGCAGGCCCATGTCGGCCACCAGCGGCAGGCGGTAGAGACGGCCGTCGATGCGGTTGCCGGCGCGGGCGCCGCTCACCAGCGGCTCGAGGGCCTCGGGTCCGAGCCAGGGGTCCAGCGGCTGCAGCCAGCCGGCCGCGGCGTACTTGGCCGTCCAGGTCACGTCCATCAGCAGCAGGTCGTAGGGGCTGTCCCCCAGCAGCAGGCTGCTGATCGCCAGGTCCGACACCGCGTCGGTCTGGAACGGCCCGCGGGTGACGGCGATGCGCACGTCCCGATGGCTGCGGTTGAAGGCGGCCACCAGATCGGCGGTGGCATCGGCGAAGGGGGCGGGCATCAGCACGCGCACCACGGCGGCCGGCCGGGCCCAGGCCCAGCTCAGCAGACCGATCGCCAGGGCCAGCGCCAGCCCCAGGGCGATCGCCGCCACCGGCCCTCGTCGCCGCGGCAGCGGCCAGCTCAAAGCGCCCGCAGGGCTCCCAGCTGTTCCTCGGCCCAGTGCTGCACCGTGAACGTCTCCACGGCGGCGGTCATGGCCGCCATGCGCTCACGCTGCTCCTCGGCCGGCATCTCCAGGGCCGCCAGGATCGCCCGGTCCATGCTGGTGTGGGAGTAGGGGTTGGTGAGCAGGGCCTGCTCAAGCTCCACCGATACGCCTGTGAACTCCGAGAGCACCAGCGCCCCGCCGCGGCCCTGGCGCACGGAGATGTATTCCTTGGCCACCAGGTTGAGGCCGTCGCGGAGGGGGGTGATCCAGCACACGTCGGCCTCGCTGAACCAGGCCAGCAGTTCCTCGTAGGGCACCCGCCGGGTGGAGAGGCGGATGGGGGTCCAGTCGATGCGGCCGAAGCGGCCGTTGATGCGGCCCACCATCTCCTCCACCGAGCGCTGGATGTCCTCGTAGATGCGCATGCCGCTGGCGGCGGCCACGCAGGCCAGGAACAGCTCAACCCGGCCGTGCCAGTCGGGTCGCTGCTCCAGCAGCCGCTCGTAGGCCAGCAGCATCTCCTCGTTGCCCTTGGTGTAGTCGACGCGCGAGGCCGAGAGGATGAGTTTGCAGCCCTGATGCTGTTCGGAGATCTGGGTGGCCATGGCGCGCACCTCGTCACTGGCGGCGATGGCGCGCAGGGCCTCGGGGGAGGTGCCCACCGGTGAGGCAAGAAGGTGCACCCTGCGGCCCGCGTGCTCCACCCAGGGCACTGCGGTGGGTTCGGCGAGGGCACAGCCCACACGCCGGAACTTGGTGGCCACCGGGATCGGATCGCCCCCCTGTACCCCGCGCAGGTTCATGGCGTTGCGGGCGAAGTTGTTGGCGTAACGGGGGATGTGGAAGCCCACCAGATCGCAGCTCAGCAGGCTGTCGAGGATCGCGTCGCGCCAGGGGAGGATGCTGAACACGTCGTTGGAGGGGAACGGCGTGTGGTGGAAGAAGGCGATGCGAACATCGGGCCTCTGCTCGCGGATATAACCAGGAGTCAGCCAGAGGTTGTAATCGTGAATCCAGATCGTGGCGCCCTGATCGGCCTCCTCGCAGGCGGCGCGTGCAAAGGAGCGGTTCACCTCTTCAAAGATGGGCCAGTCTGAGTTGTCCACGCTGAACAGCCCCGGAAAGCTGTGCAGGATCGGCCAGAATGATTCCTTCGAAGTGACGTGATAGAAGCTGGAGATCTGCTCCGGCGTCAGCGGCAGTCGGCGCAGGCTGAATGACTGACCGTCCTTGTCGATGTTCAGTCGCTCGTCAGGCGTGTTGTGCGCCTCGGCATCCTCACGCCAGGAGATCCAGGTGCCGCCGCGTTCCTCCTGGAACAGGTTGCGCAGGGTGGGGATGATGCCGTTGGGGCTTTTCTGATCCACCCACTGCCGGTTGCCATCGTCATCGAAGGTCTCGTCGTAGGGCGAGCGGTGATAGACGAGCACGAACTTGCTGGTGCCCGGGACTGGGGTGAGGGATGGTGCAGCTTGTTCCTGATCTTCGACTGAGCGTTCCTGCAGCTGATTGGCCATGTTTCCGTGTCTTTCCCGAGCGGTCTTTGTGGAGCGTCTGGCGTTGTCTCCTGCATTGCCCGCCACTTCGCGGAGACGTGCTGGGAGATAGACGCATCGCTTGTATGCTCCATCCACCACACCATGGAACGTCATTCCTGTCAACCCGTGTTTCAACGCGTATTCGTTGTGATCGTTGCTGAAAACCCAGTGCTGGCAGGGGATGCTGGCTGGCGCAATGCGTCACGATGCCCTCTGATGGGTCCATGGTCACTGCCGGCTGCCGTCCATGGCGCGCTTCACTGAGCTTCTGCGTTCGCTGAACAACCTCAAACTGCTGGCCGCCATCGGTCGCAGTGGCGGGGATCTCGCCTCCGTGGCCGATCTGGTCGACAATCTGATCGACAGTCCCCAGATGGCCGACTGTGTGCGGCGCTTCCGCGCCCTGCCCGGCGGCGCGGCGCTGATGGATGAGTGCTACCCGCCTCTTCAGCCCGACATCGAGACGCTGATCCGCCTGCCGCAGGGCAGCCTGGGTCACAGCTATGCCTGCCTGATCCGTCGACTGAACTATGACCCGGAGTTCTTCCGTCCCCGGCCGGTCGACACGGAGGGCCGCTGGCTGACCCAGCGCATCGCCACCACCCACGACATCCATCACGTGGTGACTGGATTCGGCACGGCACCGGCGGGGGAGAGCGGTGTGCTGGCAATCACCGCTGGGCAGATCGGTTTCCCCGCCTACGTGCTGCTCACCACCGCCGGCCAGCTGGCCAGCTTCCGCCTGCAGCTGGAGGGCTTCGAGCTGCTCAGCCGTGCCGTGGCCCATGGCCTGGCGATCGGCCGTCAGGCTGCCTGCCTCGCCGCCGCCCGCTGGGAGGAGGGCTGGGAGCGTCCCGTTGCCGACTGGCGCCGGGAGCTGGGCATCACGGATCCCGCCGATCACGAGTCCTACGGGCTGGGCTCAGGTGCACCTGGATCAGGATCGAGTCAGGCGCCCACAGCTCGAGCGCAGTAGCGGTTCATTGCACTGCGTTCAAGCCTGAAGCACCTGAAGTCCGACCTGTTTCAGGACTCGGACGCCCCGAATCGAACTCATGCCTCCGAGAATGTTGAGAGTTCAGGCAACCACGGCGCCAACACCAACGATGTGGGGGATTCGCTGACTTTGTGATCCTTTGGGACGGAGCCGTAGACAAATGCCAGCAGCACGTCAATCACGATGAGTGTGACGATGGCTGCAATCAGCTCCATTGGGGGGATCGGCTGCATCGCCGACTTTGCTGGCCATGGGCTGGCCATGTGCAGGTTGTCCAGAGCCGGGATTCATTGGCAGCGACATCAGGAACGGCAGGCGCTTCGGCCCGTCACCGCTCCCGCAGCAACCGGCCACCTCCATCAACCAGACAGGCATGCCTGCCACGCATGAACGTTTCGAGGGGAATCGTGGAAACGCTTCCCGTCTCCACGGGAAGTCGATCTGCCTGTACCAGGATCCGTCCCACACACCCCATGAGTCGCTTCACTCCCTGAGTCGCTCCCGGGTCGGGGACAGGGCGGAGGATGATCCTGGGGTGAGTCCTCGGCCACTCCGGCCAGCCCCGCCATGCTCTCCGTCCTTGATGCCCTGAACGGCCAGCTGCTGGCAGCGATGGAGCGGGCGTTTCCCGAGCTGACGGACCCTGATCCCCAGCTGGTGCCGGCCAGCAAGCCCGAGTTCGGCGACTTCCAGGCCAACGGCGCCCTGCCCCTTGCCAAACCCCTGCGGCAGGCCCCCAGGCAGATCGCCGCTGCGATCGTGGCGCAGCTGGGCGCGGACTCCGGCTTCGCCGAGCTGTGCGAGCCGCCGCAGATCGCCGGTCCGGGATTCATCAACCTCACCCTGCGGCCGGACTGCCTGACGGCCCAGGTGGCGGCGCGGCTGGGCGATCCGCGGCTGGGAGTGGCCCGCGCCGTTGAGGAGGCCGGTGGGGGGTCGCCGGCGCCGGTGGTGGTGGATTTCTCCAGCCCCAACATCGCCAAGGAGATGCATGTGGGGCACCTGCGCTCCACGATCATCGGCGACTGTCTGGCGCGGGTGCTGGAGTTCCGCGGTCACCCGGTGCTGCGCCTCAATCACGTGGGCGACTGGGGAACCCAGTTCGGCATGCTGATCACCCACCTCAAGCAGGTGGCGCCCGAGGCCCTGGAGCATCCCGACGCGGTGGATCTGGGGGATCTGGTGGCCTTCTACCGCCAGGCCAAGGCCCGCTTCGACGAGGACGAGGCCTTCCAGAGCGCCTCGCGCGAGGAGGTGGTGAAGCTGCAGCGGGGTGATCCCGACTCCCTCAAGGCCTGGCGGTTGCTCTGCGACCAGAGCCGGCGCGAGTTCCAGAAGATCTATGACCGGCTCGACATCCACCTCGATGAGCGCGGCGAGTCCTTCTACAACCCCTACCTGCAGACGGTGGTGGACGATCTGCGTGACGCCGGGTTGCTGGTGGTGGATGACGGTGCCGGCTGCGTCTTCCTCGAAGGCATGACCGGCAAGGACGGCAACCCGCTGCCGTTGATCGTGCAGAAGCGTGACGGCGGCTTCAACTACGCCACCACCGATCTGGCGGCGATCCGCTATCGCTTCGCCCCGGCGCCCCAGGGCGATGGCGCCGGCCGGGTGATCTATGTCACCGACGCCGGTCAGGCCAGCCATTTCGCCGCGGTGTTCCAGGTGGCGCGCCGTGCCGGCTGGATTCCAGGCAGCGCCAGCGTGGAGCACGTGTCCTTCGGCCTGGTGCAGGGCGAGGACGGCAAGAAGCTCAAGACCCGCGCCGGCGATACGGTGCGGCTCAGGGATCTGCTCGATGAGGCGGTGGAGCGGGCCGAGGCAGACCTGCGCCGCCGGCTGGAGGAGGAGGGCCGCCAGGAAGATGACGCCTTCATCGCCCAGGTGGCCACCACCGTGGGCCTGGCGGCAGTGAAGTACGCCGACCTCTCCACCAACCGGAGCACCAACTACCAGTTCAGCTTTGATCGCATGCTGGCCCTCACGGGCAACACGGCGCCCTATCTGCTGTATGCGGTCGTCCGCATCGCCGGCATCGCCCGCAAGGGTGGCGATCTGGCGGTGTGCTCTGGTTCGGTTGCCCTGGGCTCCGGCTCGGCGTCTTCGGCATCCCTCCGCTTCAGTGAGCCCCAGGAATGGGCCCTGATCCGTGAGCTGCTCAGACTCGATGCAGTGATCGTCGAGGTGGAAACCGAGCTGCTGCCCAACCGCCTGTGCAACTACCTGTTCGAGCTCAGCCAGGTGTTCAACCGCTTCTACGATCAGGTGCCGGTGCTCAGGGCCGAGGAGCCGGCCCGAGCCTCCCGCCTCGCCCTCTGCGGGCTCACCGCGGACACCCTCAAGCTGGGCTTGGGACTGCTGGGGATCCCCACGCTCGAGCGGATGTGACATCGAGAGGCCACGGGAAGATTTGCCAGATTGACTTTGGCTTACGCTTAATCCAAGGGGATAATCGTCTTTCTTTCCGTGCTTAAGTTTTCAAAAGCCTGCTCGCACTTGTCATCACGACTCGCGTTTCCGTGGCTGGCCTTGGCCTTTGCGGCGCTGGCTGTTTTCATTGTCGAGCCCGGGACGACAAATCTATTCAGAGAGGGGCACTTTAATTGGGTGTCCCATCATTCGCTGGCCATAGCTATGCACTCGACCCTGAAGACGGGGTTGGTGGGGTACTCGTGCAAGCTTTTTGTTGGCGGCGGAGACTTTTTCTATGACTACTTCAATCGTTATCCCTTTGCATTTGCATTTATTTCGAGATCTATTTTGAAATGGTTTGCGAGCGACGTGGAGTTGCTTCTCTATGTTTCCAGGCAGCTGATGAATGTGTTGTTTTTGGCAAACATCCTTGTTCTGGTTCTTGTCGGGCAAGTGTTGGGATTTGGCGCCTGGCTCTCAATTTTCTCGGCTCTGCTTCTGGGGGCATCCAGATCGTGGCTTTATTATAAATCGATGTATCATTTTGACCAGCCTGCCCTGCTTGCGCTGTCACTCATCATTCTTCTGGTCGCTTTTATCTGGAAGAATCCTGGCTTCTTTGGCTCGACAAGACTTGCTGTTCTGATGGTCGGATCGGCCGCTGCTGTTGCCTCAGGTCGATCAGGATCTATTCTGATCTTCTTGATGGCATGTTTGGTCATCTATCGGCTCCAGCCTGCTGCTTTCTGGCCTGGTGCTGGCAAGGAGATCTTGCTATCACTCCTTTTTTCATTGTTTACTCTGTTTGCTTTTACAGGGTATGCAATACTGCTGGAGGCCCGAATTAATGATGTTGCGCTAACTGATACATCTGTTGTTCAGTCCGCCATGAGGCGGCTGGGTGTTTCCGTGTCTGGCTTCACAGATGGGAATATTCGAACTATTTCTTGGTCGCGGGCAATCCCAAGGTTGTTTTCATTTGTGGCTAGATACTGCTCGCCAGGCGCGGCCATCCTGTTTGTTATTGCAGGATACTTGCAGTTTCGCGATCGTTCTC
Organism: Synechococcaceae cyanobacterium; assembly: GCA_040883175.1. Classification (GTDB taxonomy): domain Bacteria; phylum Cyanobacteriota; class Cyanobacteriia; order PCC-6307; family Cyanobiaceae; genus NIES-981. The sequence goes on from JBFLKL010000054.1 coordinate 7,520, forward strand.
CTTCTGGAGTTCGCCATCATCTAAGTATGCCTGCGCTGGAGAGCTTTCAGGCCCGGCTTGTCAGTCCTGTGTTTGCGATCAATCTCGCCTGTTTTGTGACCGGCATCGGATGGTGCCTGGGAATGAAAAATCTTGTCGTATTCCACGATTATGCCGCCATGTATATTGTCCCATTTTTCTATCTAAGTACTCTCGTGGCCGGAGCGAGAGTTCTTCCTTTTGTCGAGCCGATCAAGACCCAGATGCTTGGCTTTGCATTGCTTGTGTTTGTTGCCAGTCTGTTCGCTGTTCAGGCTTATTTTGATGTGAGGCCGCAGAGCGGCGAGGCTTATCAGGCCATCCGCAGGTTTTATCTGGATCTGAATTCTTTTCGAAGCGGACAGCCAGATGGAAAGGATCCTGCCTTGATGCCGGTCCTGAGAGATGAGGATTGGATTCCTGGAAGTCCCTATGCGCAGTGTCTTTTCCTGAATAATCCCCTGGTCAGCGCTGGAGATTTTTCTCGAATGGCTGTTGAGGGGGTGGCACCGCATTTGCTTGACCCACCTCGTCTTGAGGTTGTCAAGTGATTTGACCCGGCACTTTCATGGATTCCTTGTGTTTCGAAGGGGGCGATTCAGCGTTTTGCTGATGTTGAATGGGCCTGCCCACTGTCGCCTCAGCGCTGACAGCCCAGGGTTGGGGCTGGCGCTGCTGGGGATCCCCGCCCCGGAACGGTTGTAGTGGCTGCAGCTTGTTCACGTCTGACGAGCCGCACTGTGGGGCCACCACACGCATGGGACATCAGTGTTCCTGCGACCAGATCCTGAAGTAGATGCCGATCCGGCGAGCCAGGTGCTTCGGTTTCTCCGCAAACAACCGTTGCCCCAGCGGTCTGCTTGCTTGCTCGATCTGCGCGATCCGCCGATCGATGAGCGCAACGATGTGCTGCTGACCCTCCTGGGTTGCCGAGCAGGTCGGATCGTTGAGGATCAAGGCGCGCAGCACACAGCAGTCATGATGATCGCCAAGCAATCGGCCCAGCTGGTGTGTGGCATCCTCACGGGCTTCGATCACATCCGGCCAGGTCTCCTGCAGGAGACGCAGGTGATACCGGTGGTACTTCACCCGCTTCCGCCACTCGTGGAATGTCCCGGCCCCGGGCTTGTCGTAGGCCGCATCCATGGCGGCCCATGCCCGCCCATAGGTCTTGCGCATGCCCGCAAGCGCGGCCTCGTGGCCATCGCCCCTGATCGTCAGCGACGGCACCCGGTTCTGACCTGCCTCCATCGCTGATTGGAAATCCTCCAGCAACCCTGTGACCCGCGCCCTGTCGTTCATCAGGGCGTCCCTGCACGCCACCAGATGGCCCTGGATGGCCTGGATGGTGTCTCCATCGACCTGGCCGGCGAAATGCCTGGCCAGCGCCTCGCCGGTTTCAACCATGGCCTGGGCGTCGCGCAGAGCCGAGAGACGGCGCGCCGCGTCGCGGTACCACGCGTTTTCCATGGCGTAGGCCTGATCGAGACCATCGCGCACCAGCCGCAGCGCCCCACGGATCTTCTTGCAGCGCTTGCGCACCTGGTGGATCGTCTCGGCCCGATCCAGATCTGGATCCGCCAGCTCTTCGCGCGCGCGCTCGATCTGCTGGTTGATCACCCGGCGCACACCGTGCTGCACCGATTCGCCGGTTCTCAAGCGATAGGGCATCTCTGATCAACTCCAGCAGAGGGATGGCATCTCGACAGGCAGGCCCCTTCGGCTCCGCAGGTGCAGCATGGCCCCGGATCGGATCAGTGGGGCGATCGTCCCATCGGGATCAGGGCCCGGCCCCGCCCAGCAGCACGCGGCCCAGGGTCAGCGCGATGGAGACAGCCAGGCCGACCCAGGGCACGATTGCGGGAAGGTTGAAGGGCGCCTGCGGCCGATGCCGCTTGAGCCGGATCAGGGCGAGGTTGGAGAGAGCGAACACCAGCAGCATCACGAAACTGGTCGCCGCTGCCAGCACTTCGAGCTGGAAGAACAGCGCCAGCGACACTGCAATCGCTGTGACAGCCAGGGTTGCGGGCATCGGCGTGCCTGTCCTGGCGTTCACCCGCCCCAGCGCTGCCGGAACGCCGCGGCGCCTGCCGAGCCCGTAGATCACCCGGCTCGCCATCACGATCTGGGCGAGGGCACCGTTGGCGATGATCCACAGGCTGAGCAGGGCCAGGGGCCATCCGGGCCATCCGCCCCGCTCCACAGCGGTGACCAGGGGTGCGCCGCTGGCGGCGAGCTCCTCGGGGGTTGCGAGCGTCAGGGCCGCCACGGACACCGCGACGTAGAGCAGGACCACCGTTGCAATGGCGGCGCCGATGGCCATCGGCATGGTCCGCTGGGGGCGGCGCACTTCCTCGGCGAGATGCACCATGTCCTCAAAGCCGATGAAGGCCAGGATGGTCCCGGCGCCGTAGATCGACAGCATCCATGGCCCGAGCTCCCGCTTCAGGTGAACGTTGCTGGTGGGCGCTGCCCGCTTCGACATGGCGTTCGTTTCGGTTCAGCAGCCGGTCAGCTGGAATTGGCTGACCGCAGGGTTCTGCCCGCGCCCAGGTTTGTCACGTGTCCAGTCGCCCCAGGGTGCTTTCGAGGGAGTGCTTCATCTTTTCGGTGGCGCCATCAACAGCCAGCGCAACGGTCGCCGCCTCATGGCTCACCGCGATCGGCCGAAGGCCGGCGAGCCGCGCCTCCAGCAGGCAGCGTTTGTCCTCGGGGCCGAACTTCCTGTCGCTGTTCTCGTCGCTGAGGTTGACTTCCACGCGTGTGATCTGGCTGCTGAACCGATCCAGGGCGTCCCTCACCAGCGCTTCCAGCTGTTGGCTCAGCTGGTCAGTGCCTTCAATGTTGTTGTCGGTGTTGATCAGAATCTGCATGGGGTCAACCTCATCTGCTCTTGTCAATTCTGTTCTGGTAGCTGCGATCGGTGCGGGTTGGTTCAGTATCTGTAGATGGCCGCAATCCCAGTCTTCGTCGGCATCCGTTCGGCGGGTACAACCACGACCTGTCCGCCCATCTTCAGGGCAAGAGAGCCCATCTCATCGAGCATGTCATTGACATCCGGGTCTGATAGCTCACCAGGTTCAATGTCACCGGTCTCGGCGTTGATCCGCCCTGGAACTTCGCGCTGGGCTTCGATCAGCAGTGTCGCCACCCGTCCGCTGACCACGGCCCTGGCGACGTGGGCCGGATCATCCTCGGCGAGCCCTTTGGATCTGGCGTCGCCGAACGCTTCCACCAGATCGACCAGGCGCGCCAGATAGCGAGGCTCCATCAGCTGCCAGGCGCGCTGGCGAAGGTCGTCGATCGACGGGAGGGAATCGGGGTGGGTGGCGATGCTCTCCTGCAGCAGCAATGGATTCTTGCTGATCTCGTGGAAGCGATGATGGTGCTCGGGGAGTGCCGCCAGGATCAGTGGCAGCCCTGATGGCTGGGAGTGGTGCTTGAGAACCTCACGGTCAACGATCCGGAAGAAACGTTCCGTGTCGATGTCAACCTCGGCTTTTCTGCCTCCGTGGCCGTGGTGCATGGGTGCCTGGGAGCCCCCCACTCCTCCGTAGGAGGCCACGGTGAGGTGTGGATCGGTCAACTCCTGACCCAGTGCATCGGTCAGTGTGGCGGGCACAGCCGGGTGCAGGCTGATCTCATCCAGCCCGTCACGATTGCCTTCGTAGAGCTTGACCTCATGGCGACTCAGGCCGAGAACCTGATAGCGGTCGGCCGACTGAAGAATGCGGATCAGGGGTTTGACGTGGAAGCTGTCCGCCACGACAGCCAGTGCGGCCACGGGTCGCTGCAGCTTGTAGATGAGAAACGTGTCCTTGCCGCCCAGGATGGCCAGTCCATCGAGGGTGTGATCCCAGAAGTCGCGGTTGTCAGCCAGGTCCAGGAACGGCTTGAGTAACGGTTGTATCTCCTCTGTGGGTAACCGTTGTTCGAGTGAGTCCTGCAATGCCTTCACGAGGTTGCCGAACAGGATTGGGTCCTGCTGGTTCTCGGGATGATGGCGATGCGTTGGCTGGTAGAGCGAAAGGCAAGGGGGGGCGCAGGTGCCGGCGAGCCCCGTTGCATGGACGTTGTCAGGCGCGTTCATTGCTGATTCCCCTCTGTGGTGTACGACCCGTTTCTGTTGTGGAATGGCGTTGTTCGGTTGCATGTTCGAGTGCCATTTCGCCCTGCAGTGTGTTGCCATGTCCGTGCTCAGGCATCACCTCCCTGGCTCTCCCTGTCTCTTCCATAGCCGAGCTCCAGCGCAGATGCCAGCTGTTTCAAGGCGTGTTACAGGTTCCACGCCCGCAGCGAAGTCCGCGTTCGCATCCCCCGCATGGGTCCGGAGCGGGCAGCCGGCACACCTACGCTGCGGCAGGAGCGATCTGGCCGTGTGACCCAGCACCCCTTTCCCCCGGCACGGCAGGAGGTGGAGAACCTGCAGGCCTACAGCGCCCCGCTGGAGGGTCGGCGTGGCCTGCTGCGGCTCGATTTCAACGAGAACACCATCGGCCCGAGCCCGAAGGTGGTGGAGGCGATCCGGACGATCCCGGCCGACCACATCGCCATCTATCCGGAATACGACGGCCTGCGCGAGGCGGTGGTGGCCAACCTGGGCCTGCCCCTCAGCCCCGACCAGATCGGCCTGTTCAACGGCGTCGACGCGGCGATCCACGCCATCTTCCACGCCTACGGCGAGTGCGGCGACACTCTGCTCACCACCAGTCCCACCTTCGGCTACTACGTTCCCTGTGCCCGCATGCAGGGCATGGGGATCGAGGCGATCCCCTACGAGGGGCCGCAGTTCAGCTTTCCACTGGCGGCAATTCGGCGCACCCTGGTGGACGAGCCCTGGCCCCGCCTGCTGCTGATCTGCAACCCCAACAACCCCACCGGCACGCGCCTGGCCCCACAGGTGATCCTTGATCTGGCAGCCGCAGCGCCTCACACCCTGGTGGTGGTGGACGAGCTGTATGAGGCCTTCACCGGCGACAGCGTGCTGCCGGTTGCCGACTTCGCCGCCACGCCCAACCTGGTGGTGCTGCGCTCCCTGGCCAAGACGGCCGGCCTGGCTGGCCTCCGCATCGGCTTCGCCATCGGTGCCGCCCCGGTGATCGACCGCATCAGCCGTGTCACCGGCCCATACGACATCAACAGTTTCGCCGTCACTGCCGCCCTCGCCGCCCTGGCCGATCAGCCCTACACCGATGCCTACGTGACCGAGGTGCTGCGGGCCCGGGATTGGCTGCTGACCCGGCTCCAGACCGCGGCAGTCCGCCACCATGCCGCCGGCGGGAATTACCTGCTGATCTGGCCGGAGGCGCCGGCCGCGCTGGTGGAGCGGCGCCTGCGGGAGGTCGGCATCCTGGTGCGCTCCATGGCGGGCAAGCCCCTGATCGAGGGCTCGCTGCGGGTGAGCGTTGGCACCATCGAGCAGATGCAGCGGTTCTGGGCTGCCTTTCAGGCCGCCGACCGGCCAGGGGTGGGGAGCACCGAGCTCAGCGCATCACCTTGATCACAGGTCCTTCGCCGAGGCTCGACCTGAGGTTGAGCGTGCGGCCGGTGCGCTGCACAGGGGTGCCGCCCATCGCCTGGAGAAACGGCTCGACGCTGCCCTGATCGCAGCCGGCCGGCACGGGTCCGTTCACGTACTGAACGGGAATCACAACCCGCGGCCGCAGCTCCCGCACCACCTCGGCCGCTTCACGGCCGTCAAACACCTTGGCGCCCCCTCCCACCCCGAGGATCAGCACATCCGGGCGGCTCAGCATCACCTTGTCGGAGGGGCTCAGGGGGCCGGCGGTGCCGCCCATGTGCACGAAGCTCAGGCCCCCCTGCTGCCAGCGCCAGAGGGTGGCCCGCCCGAAGCGGCGGCCGCCCACGCGGTCCCGCGCCGACCCGATGCCCTCGATGCGAAGCCCGCCCACCTGGAAGGTGCCCGGATCCGCCAGGAAGCGGCCTGTGGCCACAGGTGCACCCTCATCCAGCAGGCGGCTGCTGGCCAGGATCACGCTGGCGCTCACCCTGGGCTCGGGAAGGCCCGCGGCGCAGCCCACGGCCTTGAAGGGATTGAGCAGCACCCGGGCGCCACCGCCC
>JBFLKL010000313.1:0-9441 GCA_040883175.1 Synechococcaceae cyanobacterium
CTTCACCGTGAGGCCGATCAGGCTGCAGATCAGGTCGCGGCGCTCACTCGAGAGACTGGCGGCGGCCCCGGCCTCGATCAGGGCGGGCCGTTGATGGGAGCGCCGCCCATGGCCGGGTCGGCCCTGGACCGGCTCGGCAAACGCGACCCCGGATGGTGTGTCCGCTGGTGTATCCGCCTGCCAGGGGTGGACCGAGGTGGCAGTGCCCCCGCGGGGGGAGCGCCGTTGAGTGGCCCTCAAGGCTCAGTGGGAGATGGATCCCACTGCTTCTAGCGCTCTTGGGCTCCGCTGCCAAGAGTGCAGCGCCCCGGCAGACGGGCAGATCAGGATTTGAACAGACTGACGCTGAGGCGCACCGCCAGTACACCGGCGTGGGCGGCGACCACCAGAGCGATCAGAATCTGGGTCTGGCTGAGTGAAGAGACCATGGCGGGCAGTGGACAGAAGACCGGCACCATTCTTCGGCCCGATCCCGCTACGGTCCACATCCGGCAGAGGCGCTGTCACAGCTCTTGACGCGGTCGCCCCTTCCCCTGCCCCTGCTCCCGGCCCCCTCGCCTTCCGTTCGCTGTGCCCGCTGACCGCGACCCAATCCCCGCGGATCGATCCCTGCACGTTTCCGCCGAGGCGATCCGCAGTCTCGATCTCTCGCCTCTGGATGGCTTTGCTTCCCTGGCACCTGCCGATCTGCTCCGGGGGGGCAGCACCCTGGAGCTGCACTACGACTGGCCGCGGGCAGAGGATGACCCCCGCGAACTCTCCGAGATCCCGGAACCGCGTCTGTGGACCCTCCGGGCTGACGCCCACTACCCCTGGCTGCCACTGGTGATCGAGCGGAGCAACGGGCAGCTCACCCGCCATGTGGCCATGCTCCTGCCCCATGGTTTCAGCCGCAGTGAAGGCATCCGCTTCGCCCCCGAAGCCCTGGAGCTGTGGCTCACCCATCGCCTCTATCTGCTCGACCACTGGGCCGCCGCGCACGGCCTCAACTGTCGCCAGGGTCTGGCGCAGATGGCGGCGGTGCTGGGGCTCGAGCTGGATGCCAGTTTCTGGAACCAGCTCGACGGCCCCGATGGCTGAGCGCCGCCCCTTGACGCGCGGTTTGCCCACGCTGTGCATGGGGGGGGCCTGGCAGATGGCCATCGATGCCTGGCTGCTGGATCAGCGGCAGCCGGCGCTGCGGCTCTACCGCTGGCAGCGTGCCTGCCTCTCGGTGGGACGTCACCAGAGACGTTTCCCGCAGGCCTGGACCGCGTTGGCCGCCAGCGGCGCAATCGAGATGGTGCGCCGGCCCACGGGCGGCGCTGCGGTGCTGCACGGTGGCGATCTCACCTACGCCCTCGTCTGGCCGGACCCTCCGCCCAGCCGCCTCGAGGCCTACCGCCAGGCCTGCCGCTGGCTGCAGGAGGCCTTCCTGACCCTCGGCCAGAGCCTGCGCTTCGGGGATCAGCCCGCCACCCTGGCGGGCTCCAGCTGCTTTGCCACCCGCACGGCAGCCGATCTGGTGCATTCCAACGGTGCCAAGCGCATCGGCAGCGCCCAGTTCTGGCGGGCGGGCTGCCTGCTCCAGCACGGATCCATCCAGCTGAGTCCTGACGCCGAGCTCTGGCGTCAGCTGTTCCGCAGCCCGCCGCCTCGCCTGCCGCCGCTGCCTGGAGGGCAGGGTGGGCTGGAGGCCACGCTGATGGAGGCGGCCGCCCGCTGGTTGCCCCTGCCGCCGCTGCGGGAGCATCCCTTCAGCCCTGAAGAGCTGGTGGCCATCGCCGCCGGTCTGGCTCAGCTGCGGATCGAGCCGGCCAAACGCTCAGCCCCGTCGGAGGGGGATTCCTCCACTTCCCCCGAGGCCAGCATCGAGCGCACCACCTGGGGCAGGGCCAGGCCCAGGGGGTAGGTGTTGTGGCGACGGGCCGTCTCCAGCAGCGGGGCCGGCAGCTTCAGGCCCAGCCTGCTCAGCACCGCCTCGCCCAGCCCTGGGCGATCGATGGTGCCGCTCGGCAGCCCTGCCGGGCTGAGCACCAGCAGGCGCTCGCTGTTGTTGTCCTCCAATCGCTGCACCGCCTGCCACAGAGGCGCGTCGTCGGCGATGGAGGTGAGGCTGTCAAGAGGTTTGAGGTGATCCCCCACCCGGTCGCTGTCCCAGCGCTGCACCGGAAGGTCCTGCAGGGCGCTGTCATCGATCAGCCCACGCCAGCGGCCTCGATCGCACACCAGAAGCCAGTCGGCCGGCCCCACCGGGCTGGGTTCGCTGAGCCGGGCCTGGCTGAGCTGGCGCAGGCTGTCGCTCGCCTCCACCACCCGGAACCGCCGGCCGGCCGCGTCCTTCACCCGCAGGCTGGTGAGTGCGCTCTGAAGGCTCAGCAGCTGCTGCTGGTTGCGCACCGCCCCCAGGCCGAACCATCCCAGCAGGATCAGCCAGGCTCCGCCCATGCCGCCACCCCGCAGCAGCACCAGGGTGCCCATCCCGATGGCCAGATAGGCCAGCAGGCGCCCGCAGGCATTGGCCACCTCCACACCCCGGCGCTGGCTGCCACTCAGCTGCCACACCAGCGCCTTGACGATCAGCCCTCCGTCGAGGGGCAGCCCCGGCAGCAGGTTGAACAGGGCCAGGATCAGATTCAGAGTCCCCAGTTCCTTCACCATCGCCCCGAGCAGGGGCGATACGTGATCGGCGGCATGGGTGCCGGCCAGGAGGCCGATGCCGAGAGCCAGGCTGACCGCCGGACCGGCAGCCGCCACCAGCAGGGCGCCCATGGCCGTGCTGGATTCCCTCTCCACGCTGGCCACCCCCCCGAGCAGAAACAGGGTGATGCTGCGCACCTTCACCCCCTGGCTGATGGCCACGAGCGAATGGCCGAGTTCGTGCAGGAGCACTGACACGAACAGGAGCACGGCCGTGGCCAGCCCCAGAGCCCAGAGCACCGCAGTTCCCCCGGCGGCTGGCAGGTCGGCCGCATCCAGGTTGAGGCTGTAGTACTGCTGGAAGGCGAGGGTGGCTACCGCCAGGATCACGAACCAGCTGGGATGGATTCGCAGGGGGATGCCGCGGATCTTGAACAGTTGCCAGCCTTCTCCCACGCTGTGCCCCCTGATGCTTGGCTGTGGTTGGTTGCGGTGGATGGCCCCGGCGGTCGGTCCCAGATGGTGGTACCCCCGTGGAGGGCAATCCACCGGACACGGATCCTAGAAAGGTGCCGACCGCCCCACGAGTGCCGGTGTCAACGCCGCCCCTGCTGAAGATCTGCGGTCTGCGCGACCCCGGTCAGGCGGCTTCCGTTGCGGCCCTGGGGGTCGATGCCATCGGTGTGATCGCCGTGGCCAGTTCGCCGCGCTTCGTGGTTTCCGGGGCCCGCGCAGAGCTGTTTGCGGCGGCCCGTGGCGCGGCGCCGGAGTGCCAGGGGGTACTGGTCGTGGCCGACCCCCGGGAGGAGCAGCTGGCCGAACTGGAGCCCGCCCGTGGCCATCAGGTGATCCAGTTGCACGGCTCGGAGACTCCGGAGACCTGTCGCCGACTGCGACGGCAGCTGGGCTGCAGGGTGTGGAAGGCGCTGCGTCTGCGCAGCCCCGCTGACCTGGAGCGCGCCGAGAGCTATGCCGATGCCGTGGACGCACTCTTGCTCGATGCCTGGATGCCCGACCAGCTGGGGGGTACCGGTCATGCCATCCCGCTCAGCTGGTTGGAGGGGTGGAGTTCACACCTGCCCTGGTGGCTGGCCGGTGGTGTCTGCGCCAACCGGGTGGCCGACCTGCTCAGCCGGGTGAATCCCAGCGGGCTGGATGCCTCCAGCGGTGTGGAACACAGCCCTGGGAACAAGGATCTGGAGGCGGTGCGCCGGCTGGTGCTGTCGCTGCCGGGGCGAGGCGAGCGGTGACTCAGGTGGTGAGCAGGGCGTCCTGCTGTTTCACCAGTTCAAAGAACTCGGCTTTGAGGCTTGGATCGCGACGGAAATCACCACGCACAACGGAATTCACCATGCTGGTCTGGGGCTCCTTCACGCCACGCCACTTCATGCAGTAGTGCTGTGCTTTGACCAGAATCGCCAGGCCCTGAGGCTCACAGAGCCGCTCAATCTCATCGGCCAGGATCATCACAGCCTCCTCCTGGATATGGGGCCTCGAGAACACCCAGTCGGCCACTCGTGTGAACTTGGAGAGGCCGATCACCCGAGCACCGGGTTTGATGCCGATCCAGCAGTTACCCAGGATAGGCACCAGATGGTGTGAACAGGCGGAGCGCACCGTGATGGGTCCGACGGTGTAGATCTCATCGAGCTTCTTGACATTGGGGAAGCTTGCGATCTTGGGTTGCTGGTGGTAGCGACCCTTGAATACTTCGTGGAGGTACATGCGCGCAACGCGCTCAGCTGTTTCCTCGGTGTTGTGGTCGTTGTCGATGTCGATCACGAGACTGCGCAGCAGTTCCCGCACCTTTCCAGCCACCTCGATTTCAAGCTGGTCCAGCTCTCCGTCCAGCAGATGGTCGGAGATGTTGTCGTTGGCGAGGTAGGGCACTCCTGCAGCTTCAAGGCGCTCGCGGATACGCAGGCTCACGGGCCGGGGAGCGGCGTCTGGCGTGGTTCCTGCGGAGCTGAAACTGGAGGGAAGCGTGGACGTCATGATGAAACTCAGAGCGCGCCGGCGGCGGGCATGAGGGTGAGATCTTCCACCACCTGGGTGGCGGGTTGTTGAGCCAGGAAGAGAAGGGTATCGGCAACTCGCCCTGGATCAAGCATGGCACGCCGATCAAAGGAACTGGCGACCGTTTCGCTATCCCAGAGGGGTGTATTGACCGCACCAAGGGTGAGGGTGCTCACACGGATACCATGGACACGCTCCTCAACCGCCAGGCAGCGGCTGAAGGACGACAGTGCCGCCTTGCTGACGCAGTAAGCGCCCCAGTCGGGGAAGGCGTTGTGAGCGGCATGACTGCTCAGATTGATGATGTGTCCCCCGCCACGGGCCCGCAGGCGCGGGATCAGTGACTGACACACCTGGAAGGCAGCCGTGAGATTGAGCTGCATCAGGGTGAGCCACTGACTGAGTGGCATGTCCGCCAGGCTCCCTGTGTAGGCCATGCCGGCGTTGTTGATCACGACATCAGGCGTGCCACAGCGTTGGGTGAGGCTGTCAACGGCAGGTCTGACGGCCTCGGGATCGCCGAGGTCGGCGCCGATGCCGTGGACCTCACAACCGCTGGCTGTCAGGTCGTCACAGAGCTGGGACAGGTCTCTGGAGGGACGGGCCAGGAGCATCAGCTGGTAGCCGGCTGCGGCAAAGCGACGGGCCGTGGCGGCACCGATGCCTCGGGAGGCTCCAGTGATCAGGGCGGCGGGCAAACGGGATCGGGCGGAAAGCAGGAATCGCGCTGAGATGCGCTGATCCCATGGAGAACCTTAAGAGGTGCGGGCAGGGTCTGGGGTGGCCTCCTCGAGGAATCGGCCGATGCGCCGGTATTTCCGGTAGCGGGCCTCGAGCAGCTCCTGTTCACCGCACCGATCCAGCTGCTCCAGCTGCTCGAGCAAGGCGGCCTTGAGCGTGTCCGCGGCCTCCAGGGGGGCCCAGTGGTTGCCTCCGGAAGGCTCGGGCAGCACCTGATCCACGATGCCGAGCTGCAGCAGATCGGTGCCGGTGATCTTCAGGGCTTCCGCTGCCACCGAGGCCTTGGCCGCATCCCTCCAGAGGATGGAGGCGCAGGCCTCGGGGCTGGCGACGGTGTAGACGCTGTGCTCGAACATCAGCAGCCGGTCGGCCACGCCGATCCCCAGGGCGCCTCCGGAGCCCCCCTCACCGATCACCGTGGCCACGATCGGTACCCGCAGGCGGAACATCTCGCGCAGATTCCTGGCGATGGCCTCCCCCTGCCCCTGCTCCTCGGCCAGTACTCCCGCGTAGGCCCCTGGGGTGTCGATGAAGCTGAAGATCGGCAGCCGGAAGCGTTCGGCATGGTCCATCAGCCGCATCGCCTTGCGGTATCCCCCCGGCGAGGCCATGCCGAAGTTGCGGGCCACGTTCTCCTTGGTGTCGCGGCCCTTCTGGTGACCGAGAAGCATCACTCCGCGGTCGCCGATGCGGCCGATGCCCCCCACCAGCGCCTGGTCGTCGGCGCCGCAGCGATCGCCGTGCAGTTCGAGGAACTCATCACAGATCACCTGGATGTAGTCCAGGGTGCTCGGTCGCTGCGGGTGGCGCGCCACCTGGATCTTCTGGGCCGGACTGAGGGCGCTGAAGATCTCCTGGCGGCGCCGCGTGGCCAGCGTCTCCAGCTGGAGCAGCTGCTGGCTCACGTCCACTTCGGAGTCGCGGGCCAGCTGGCGGATCTGCTCGATCTGCTCCTCCAGTTCCACGAGGGGTTTTTCGAAATCCAGCAGGGCGCGACGGGCCATGGCGTGGAGGGGAGGAGAGAACGGGAACGGGGGAAGTGGTGCCTGAAGGGGGTCTCAGGCGCCGGCCAGAACGGGGGAGGAACGGTCGGCGGGCTCCAGTTCCAGGGCCTTGAAGCCGTGGCGCAGGGAGGCGGCGCCGATCAGGTCCATGGCCTCGAGGGTGATGTTGTTGCGACCCCAGCTGAAGTTGGTGTGGATCTGCTCGAAGTCGAGCAGGATCGCCTCGGCGAAACAGGCGAACATCTGGCGCTGGGGAACCGCCATCTCAGCCAGTTCCATCATCTGCCAGCCGATGTTCTGCCAGAACTCGACGATGCCGCCCTTGAGCACGTGCACACCGGGTGCAGCGGCCTTGCTGTCCAGGTTCTTGGGATAGCCGCCATCGATCATCAGGCACGGCTTTCGCAGTCTGCCGGTGTCGATCTCGAGGCTCTGGGGCAGGCTGGCGACCCACACCACCACGTCGGCTTCGGGCAGGGCCTCCTCCAGGCTCAGGATCCGTCCCTCGCCCAGGCTGTCGCGCAGTTCGGTCAGCGGCTGGGGGCGGCGGGCCACCAGCAGCAGTTCCGCCACGCCGCGGCGCTGCAGCCAGCGGCACACGGCACTGCCGATGTCACCGGTGGCCCCCACCACGGCAACCCGGGCGCGTCCCAGATCGATGCCCAGCCGTGGGGCAGTCGTCTCGACCTGCTGGCAGATCACCCAGGCGGTGTGGGTGTTGCCCGTGGTGAAGCGTCGCCAGTCGAGCTCCACGGCACTCACCCGCTGTTCCCTCAGCAGGTTCATGTCCTCGAAGATGATTGAGGTGAAGCCCCCCAGGGCGGTGATGTCGATGCCGGAGCGCTGGGCCAGTTCCATGGCCTTGAGCACCTTGCGCTTTGCGGTCTTGAAGCGCCGCAGCATCTCGGGCACGAACACCGAGTCGATGTAGGCGCCCTGGATGGTCCGGCCGGTGGGGCTGGTGACCTCAACCCGCTCGACCAGCTGGGGTGGGGCTGCGCACCACATGTCGAGGTCGCCATCGGCGAAGGCGTCGAATCCCAGGGTGCGGGCTTTGAGGCGGGCCTCCTCGAAACTGGTGGAGTGACCGATCAGCCCGAACATGCGGCAGGAAGGGAGGTGTGGCGGACGCTACATCCTCCCACGACAGACCAGGGGGGTCAGGCCGTGAGGGCAGCCGCCGCCATGCGGGCGATCTCACGGCTGCTCAGGCCGATCTCCAGGAGGGTCTCCTGGTAGCAGCTCAGGAAATCGGCCATCAGATCCTCCTGCTCCATGTGCAGCACGGCGGCGTCGGAGGACACCTGCTCCAGCATCCGGCGCACCAGGGGGAGGTTGTCCCGGTTGGCTTGCATGAGCTCGTCGCGCACACTCTCGAGATTGGCTTTAAGCCATTCCTGGCCGTAATTGAGATGGGTGTACTCGTCCTTCACCACCCCCTCGGTGATCTTGCGGGCGAAGGGATCAGCCACTGGGATGTAGATGTGATAGGCGGCAATCGCGAAGGCCTCGATGAGGATGGCCTGGATCAGCAGACAGGTGGTCACCTTGCCTTCGGCCAGAGCCTGCTGGAAGTTGCCGTGGAGCGGGGCGAAGAATTCCTTGGCGAAGGCCATGTCGGCAGTCACGCCGAGGTTGTTCGCGCAGGCGGTGAAGCCTTTCTTGTGCCTGAGCTCCATGCGGGCCAGCCGGGCCAGCTCGTCGGCCTGGTCGCTGAGCAGGGTGCCCAGGGCGATGTAGTTGTCGTGGGCTTCCTGCTCGCCCTCGATCACGATCGCGTTGATGCGGCTGTAGGCGTCCTTGTAGGTGGCGCTGGTGAAGTCGGGCAGACCCTCTGCCACTTCGGGGGCACCGGGTGCCGCAGTGGAGGTGTCGGAAGAAAGCATCACCATGGTGAACGCGGCAGCTCGGGCGAATCATCGAACTGTAACCAGCGTCATCCGGATTCAGGTGCTGGCGGGGTGGGGATTGCACAACCGGGTGGCCAGTCGCTCGCCAGCAGGCTGGTGAAGCGCTGCCTCCAGCCCTGCACCAGCCGCTCGGCCAGGGCACGGCCGAGCCGGGCATCGGACCCGCGGGCATCCCCCACGACGCCGCTGCGGCTGAGGTCAGCCATCAACCAGGCGCTGGGCGCGGCACCCTCCAGGCTCCAGCCGGCCGGTGCCGGTGGCGGCAGCCCGTCGCAGGGGCGATCCGGGCCCACCAGGCCTGGCGCCAGGTGCAGCATCAGGCTGGTTTCCGCGAGGGCGGCATGGAGCCCGATCTCGGGTTCCCCTGCCGGCAGCTGCTCGGTGATGCCCTCGATGCCGCTCCAGAGAAAACAGGGCAGTACCCCGAGGGCGGGAACCCGCACACGCAGCTGCCGGGCGGCTGCCTGCAGCAGGGCGATCTGACCGCCATGGGCGTTGAACAGCACCAGGCGCTGGAAGCCGCATTCGGCCAGTTGCCGGCCGACGCTGCACACCGTCTGGATCAACAGGTCCGGCGGCAGGCTGAGGGTGCCGGCGAAGCTCAGGTGTTCGGGGGAGAAGCCGATCGCCTGCAGGGGCAGACGCCAGATCGGCGCATCCTCCGCCAGGTCCTCGAGCACCGCGTCCAGAAGCCGCTCCGCGAAGAGCCCATCGGTGGCCAGCGGCAGCTGGGGACCGTGCTGCTCCACCGATCCCCACGGCCAGACGACGGTGCTCCCCCGGCGTCTCGCCGCCTCCTGCACCTCGGGCCAGGCGAGGTGGGCCAGGTGGCGCTGGGGCGGCATGGGCATCGGATCCGATCCCTACAGTGTGGGCCTCCAAGCCCGAGGTGCCGATGGCCGGATCCGGCAAGCAACCGCCCCCGTCGTCCGCCCGCCCCGTGCCCCCCGGTCCCGCCCGCCCGCCCCAGGCAACGGGGCCGGTGCGCAGGCCGCCTCAGGTGCTGATGATCAAGAAGGACGACCCCGGTTCTGCCGAGGCGCCGTCGGCGCCCGCCCCGGCCCCCCAGGCCGCGGCCCCCACCGCGCCCCCGGCCAACCCCCCGGTCCGCGCAGACTCCCAAACCGACCGCGCCGGCACGGAGGACCCGC
>JBFLKL010000314.1:0-6756 GCA_040883175.1 Synechococcaceae cyanobacterium
AGATCGTTCCGCAGCTGTTTGAGGGTGGTGTAGGTCTGGTGACAGCCGCACGAGAACAGGAAGTACTCGGCGCTGCGCTCGTAGGAGTGCCAGATCGGCAGCACACTCACCACCCGGTCGCCGGGATGGGGCGCCACGGCCACGCCGAAGTGACGCAACTGGTGCAGCAGGTTGGCGTGGCTGAGGGGAACCCCCTTGGGGCGTCCCGTGGTGCCGGAGGTGTAGAGGATCGTGGCCAGCCGTGCCGGGTCCGCTGGCGGCGCCTCGGCGGCCCGGCCCCGGGTGACAGCCTCCGCCCCCCGCTCCAGCAACGCGCTCCAGGAAAGGCAGGGCAGCGCCCCGCGTCCGGCCGCCGGCTCCCCCTCCAGCAGCACCACGAAGCGAAGGGCGGCCAGCCGCTCGGCCGGCAGGGCCAGGCGCTCGAGCAGCGCCGGCGACTCCACCACCAGGCCGACGGCCCCGGAGTCCTCGAGGATGTAGCGGAGCTCCTCCACCGGCGCGGCGCTGCCCCGGACCGCATCGCCGGCGCCAGCACGCATCAGGCCCTGGTCGCTGATCAGCCAGCGGGGACCGTTTTCGGCGAACAGTGCCACCACATCTCCAGCCACCACGCCCAGGGACGCGAAGGCCGCACCCGCCTGCTCGATCCGCTGCTGCAGCTGCCGGTAGCTCAAGCGCTCCGGCTGATGGGCGTGGGGAGCCTCCACGGCCGGGGCATCGCCGTGCAGCCGGGCCAGCTCCGGCCAGAGCTGCTCCAGGCCGGTGAGAGCGCTCCAGTCGTGGCGCGCGGCCAGGGCCTGCCGGTCGCGGGGACTGGCCGTCCAGTGGACCTCAGCGACGGCCATGGGACACGGGCTCACGGATCAACCCAACGGTTACCACCCCTGCAGGACTTCGTGGGCCGTGGGGGGCCGCAAGCGCAGTTGGAAGCGCCCGGCGAAGCACTCCACCAGGGGGCGGCGCAGCGCCGCAGCGGAGAGATCGGGCCGCCAGTCCGCCAGGCGCCCCACCGGCCGGTCGGCGATGCCGCAGGGCACGATCGCCCGGAACCCATCCAGACGGCAGTCCACATTGAGAGCCAGACCGTGCTGGCTGATCCAGCGGCGGGCGCCCACGCCGATCGCCGCGAGCTTGCGCCCCTCCAGCCACACCCCCGTGAGCCCCTCGAGGCGTGTGCCCTCCAGGCCGAGGCAGGCCAGCAGGTCGATCACCACCTGCTCCAGCTGCCGCAGGTAGAGATGCAGATCTCCCCCATGGCGCTGCAGGTCGAGCACCGGGTAGAGCACCAGCTGCCCGGGCAGGTGGTGGGTCACCTCGCCGCCCCGGTCGATCCGGTGCAGCGGCCAGGGGGGGGACGCCGGATCGAAGCCCAGGTGTGCCGTGCTGGCACCCCGCCCAAGGGTGTAGCAGGGCTCATGCTCCAGCAGCAGCAGGGCCTCGGGACCGGCCGGATCCTGCAGCAGACGCCGCTGCAGCTGGCGCTGGGCGCTCCAGGCCACCGGGAAGGGCACAGGCCTGCAGGCTTCAAAAAGGATTGCGTCGGGCGGGGGGGCCATGGGCAGGAGGCGTTCCTACCTTTGGGGTGTGAGAACACCGGAGGCGGCTGCCATCTGATGAAACTGTTGATCCATGGCCGCAATCTTGAAGTCACCCCGGCGATCCGGGACTACACCGAAACCAAGCTCTCCCGGGCCATCAGCCACTGCGAGGACATGGTCAAGGAGGCCGACGTGCACCTGTCCGTGGCCCGCAACCCCCGGGTGCCGCAGCAGATCGCCGAAGTCACCATGTTCGCCAACGGCACCGTGATCCGTGCCCAGGAGCGCAGTGACAACCTCTACGCCAGCATCGATCTGGTGGCGAGCAAGCTCACCCGCCAGCTGGATCGCTACAAGAAGCGTCTCCAGGAACGCCACCAGGGGCCGGTGCACCGCTCGGCCCGCGATGAGGAGGAGGGGGCCGCCAGCCTGCCGCCGCCGGGCACCAGCCTCACCGATGGCAAGGAGCCCGAGCTTCCCAGCCGCGGCGTGCGTCGCAAGTACTTCGACATGCCGCCGATGACGCTGGATGAGGCCGTGCACCAGCTCGAGCTGATCGACCACGACTTCTACGTGTTCCGTGATGCCGATTCGGGCCAGCTTCAGGTTGTGTATCACCGCAACCATGGTGGTTTCGGGGTGATCCAGGCCAAGGACGCCTGAGCCAAACCGCGTGAGCCAGGATCGGCCCGACCTCGCCCCCCTGATCGACCATGCCCTGCTGGATCCCCACCAGGGCAGCGACGCCATCGGGCGCTGTTGCGATGAGGCCCGCCACTTCGGCTTTGCCGCGGTGTGCGTGGCCTCGCGCTGGGTGGCGACGGCGCGCGAGCGGCTGCCCCGCCCGGGCGAGGGTCGCGGCCAGGCACCGCGACTGGTGAGCGTGGTGGGCTTTCCCTTCGGCGCCATCCCGGCGGCGGTGAAGCTGCGGGAGGCCGAGGCGGCTGCAGCCGACGGAGCCGACGAACTCGATGTGGTGCCCGACTTCGGTGCCCTGGCCGATGGCGACACCGAGGCCGTGCTGAATGAACTGGCGGCCATCTGCGACCTCGGGCTGCCGGTGAAGGTGATCCTGGAGGCGGAACGGCTGGAGCCGGCCCGCCTCGAGCTGCTGGTGGAGATCAGCATCGATGCCGGCGCCCGCTTTCTCAAGAGCGGCAGCGGCTTCGGTCCACCGGTCACGGCCGCCCTGGTGGAGCAGCTGCAGCGGCTGGCCCGGGGACGGGCCGCTGTGAAGGCCTCGGGTGGCATCGCCGATCTGGAGCTGGCCTTTGCCCTGGTGGAGGCCGGCGCCAGCCGGCTCGGCACCAGCCGCGGCGTGGCCCTGATGCAGGCCCTGCGGGCCTGAGCCGCAGTGGCCGAGTTCCCCGTCGAGGGCCTGGCCCTGAGCTGCAAGCCCCTGGGGGAAAGCGATCGGCTGCTGACGCTCCTCAGTGACAGCCACGGTCTCATCCGCCTGGCTGTGCCGGGAGCCCGCAGGCCGAAGAGCAGCCTGGCGGCGGCGGTGCCCCTGGCCCATCTGCGCCTGCAGGTGGCCGGCAGCCGGGGCCTGCGGCGCGTGCGACAGCTGCGCCTGCTGCGCAGCTACGGCAGCCTGGGGCAGCAGCTGGAGACTCTGGCCGCGGCGCAGGCCCTGGCGGAGGTCTGCCTGGCTCTGGTGCCCGCGGACGCCCCGGCCCCCGGCATGCTGGCCGACCTGCTGCTGCAGCTGGGTCGGCTTGAGGATCTGGTGCGTGAGCAGGGAGCGGCGACGGAGGCCCTGGCGGTGGCGGTGCAGGGGACGGTGCACCTGCTGGCGCTGGGCGGCTACGCCCTGCCTCTCGGTCGCTGTGCCGGCACCGGGGAACCCCTGCAGCCGCCGATCGGCGACTGGAACTGGCGCAGCAGCTTCCTGCCCGCCGATGGGCTGGTGATCGGCAGCCGCAGCGATGCGCACCTGGTACTCAACGCCTCCGAGCTGGCGCTGCTGCAGCGGCTGGTGAGGCCGTCGCTGCCGCGGCGCCGCGACGGCGGGCTGATGGGTCCGCCGACGGTGTGGCTGCGGCTGCTGGAGCTGGTGGGCTGCTGGTGCGATGAACACCTCGGGCGGCGACCGCGCGCCTTCCGCCTGCTGGGCAACGGGCTGGCAGGCCTGCTGGAGAGTGGCGCGATGGATGCGGACGCACCACCGTGACAGCTCCCCCGGCCAACGATCGACAGAGCACCGGAGTGGCGGCGGTGCTGGGCTGCCATGACTTCCGCTGGCTGTGGCTGGGCCAGATCTGCTCTCAGCTGGCCGACAAGTTCTACATCGTGCTGATGGTCTTCCTGATCGCCCAGCACTGGGTGAGCGATCCGCCCAGCAGCCCCGCCCTGGCAGGGGCTGCAGCGGCCATGCGCGTGGACGTGCCTGAGACGCGGGCCCAGCTGATCACCCTGCTGGCCACGGGGGTCTACGTGGCCAACACGCTGCCGGCTGTGTTCCTCGGCGCACTGGCGGGAGTCTGGGCTGATCGCTGGCCCAAGCGCAGGGTGATGGTGGCCTCCAATGGCCTGCGTGCCCTGCTTGTGCTCCTGGTGCCCCTCACCCTGCTGGAGGGTCCCCAGTGGCTGGGGCTGAGCTGGGGCTACTGGGCGCTGCTCGGGCTCACGTTCGTGGAGTCGTCCCTGACCCAGTTCTTCGCCCCGGCGGAGCAGGCGGCGATCACGATCCTCGTGCCGCAGCCCCAGCTGCTGGCCGCGAATTCGGTGTACCAGACAACGAGCATGGCCACCACGATCGTGGGCTTCGCCCTCGGCGAGCCGATTCTGCGGCTCCTGCGCCATGGACTCTCCCTGGTGGGGGTGCGTGGGGGCGAGTTCCTGCTGTTGCCGGTCTGCTATGTCGCAGCGGCGCTGGCGATCGGCCGGATCCGCAGCCACGACGCACCGCGGCGGCGGCAGCGATCCCTGCGACAGGAGCTCGGTGAAGGACTGGCGGTGCTGCGCCAGCGGCCACGGGTGGCCTGGGCGATGCTCCAGCTAGTGCTCCTCTACAGCCTGCTGGCAGCCCTGACCGTGCTGGCCATCAGCCTGGCCGCTGCCGTGCCGGGTCTGGGCCCCACCCGCTTCGGCGTGCCCCTGGCGATGAGTGCACTGGGACTGGCCGCAGGAGCGCTGGCTGTGGCCCAGCTGGGCCAGACCATCGGCAGGCACCACCTGGCGGCAGCCGGGCTGGCTCTGATCGGCTGGAGTCTGCTGCTGCTCGGACGGCTGCTCGGCAGCCTCACGTTCACACTGCTGCTGTGCGGGGTGCTGGGCGTGGGGGCTGCCCTGCTGGCGATTCCCACCCAGACAACCATTCAGGAAGACACCCCAAAGTCACTGCGGGGCAAGGTGTTCGGGCTGCAGAACAACCTCATCAACATCGCCCTGAGCCTGCCGCTGGTGCTGGCCGGGGCCACGGTGAGCCGCTGGGGTCTGCTGCCGGTGCTGCAGGCCCTGGCCTCCCTGGCCCTGCTGGCGGCGGTGGCCGAACGGCCCTGGCGGCGCTGGTAGCGTCAGCGCAGCGCAATCGGATGGATGGGTGGCTCATATTGCCTGGCTGGGCAAGAAATCGCCGTTCTGCGGCAACGTCACCTACGGCCTCAACACGACCCACGCACTCAAGAGCCGCGGGCACGGGGTGAGCTTCATCCACTTCGACACACCGGCCGCCGGCCAGTTCGGCCTCACCGACTCCCAGGGAGTGCACGACCAGAACAAAGCTCTGCCTTCCCCTGACGAACCTGCCGCGCAACGGGAGTCAGAGCGGAGCCACCCGGGCCCCTCCCAGGCGGATCCGGCAGTCGATGTGGCGCTGCCCTACCTGGTGAAGTCGCAGGTGTACACAATTCCGTCGCCCGGCGCCCAGCGGGAGCTGCGGGAATGGCTGGAGCGGCTGCGGCCCGATCTGGTACACGCCAGCCTCACCCTGTCTCCCCTCGACTTCCGCCTGCCGGATCTCTGCCAGCAACTGGGCCTGCCGCTGGTGGCCACCTTTCACCCGGCCTTTGACGCCGGCCTGCGGAATCTCGCCTCCGGCACCCAGCACCTCACCTACCAGCTCTATGCGCGCTCCCTCGCCCGCTTCGACCGGGTGATCGTGTTCTCCGAGCTGCAGGCCGAGGTGCTGGAGCGGCTGGGGGTCGCAGCCGATCGGCTGGCGGTGATCCCCAACGGGGTCGACCCTCAGATCTGGTGTCCTGCAGCAGTGCAACCCAGTCCGGCCCTGGATGAACTGCGTCAGCGCTTCAGGAGCCACCGGGTGTTTCTCTACATGGGCAGGCTGTCCACGGAGAAGAACGTGGAAGCGTTGCTCAAAGCCTGGCGACTGGTGCGACCGGCCGGCTGCGTGCTGGTCATCGTGGGCGATGGTCCCATGCGCGGTGCCCTCCAGGCCGGGCGTCAGGAGTCCGATGTGATCTGGTGGGGCTACGAACCTCGGCTGGAGATGCGCGTGGCTCTGCAGCAGATCGCCGAGGTGTTTCTGCTGCCTTCGCTGGTGGAGGGACTGAGCCTGGCGCTCCTGGAGGCCATGGCGAGCGGCACCGCCTGCGTGGCCACCGACGCCGGAGCCGATGGGGAGGTGCTGGATGGCGGAGCAGGCATCGTGATCCGGACGCAGGGGGTCACCACCCAGCTGCGCACCCTCTTGCCGGTGCTGCGGGATCAACCCGTGCTCACGGCGGAGCTGGGCATGCGGGCTCGCAGGCGTGTCCTGGAGCGCTACAGCCTCACGACGAACATCGATGCTCTGGAACGGCTCTACGCCGATGTCACGGCAGAGCGGCACGTGGCCTTCACAGGGTGTGCAGACCCCGGCAGATTGCAGCAAAAGCCTCGGGAGGGTTGGCTGAGCCCGTGATCGGCCGGCCGATCACCAGCCTGCTCGCTCCGGCCGCACGCGCCTGAGCGGGTGTCATCACACGGGCCTGGTCACCATGGGCGCTGCCCGACGGCCGGATTCCCGGAGTCACCAGGGCAAAGGGCTCGGGATGCCGGGCACGCAGGCTCGCCACCTCGTGCGGCGAGCAGACGCAACCGGCGATCCCCGCCTGGTGGGCCAGATCGGCAAGATGGGAGACGTGCTGCTCCAGGGAGGCTCCAACCTGGAGCTGGTCATGAAAGGGTTGCTCGTCCCAGCTCGTGAGCACTGTGACGGCCAGCAGGGAAGGCGCTTGGCGACCGGCCTGGACAGCACCCTCAACGGCGGCCAGCT
>JBFLKL010000315.1:0-8730 GCA_040883175.1 Synechococcaceae cyanobacterium
CCTCCCGCGGCTTCACCCTGGGCGAGAGCCTGGTGTGGAACTGGGACTTCATGATCGGGGGCGTCACCCTCAACCTGCGCGAGCTGGAGCGTCTGCAGACCAAGCGCAGTCCCCTGGTGCAGCACAAGGGCGCCTGGATCGAGCTGCGGCCCGCCGACCTGCGCAACGCCGAGCGCTTCTGCGCCGCCGAGCCCGGCCTCAGCCTCGACGACGCCCTGCGGCTCACCGCCAGCGACGGCGACACCTTCCACCGCCTGCCGGTGCACGCCTTCACCGCCGGGCCACGGCTGCAGGCCGTGCTGGAGCAGTACCACCAGCAGAAGGCCCCCGATCCGCTGCCGGCTCCGCCGGGCTTCGCCGGCCAGCTGCGGCCCTACCAGGAGCGGGGCCTGGGCTGGCTGGCCTTCCTGCACCGCTTCGACCAGGGCGCCTGCCTGGCCGACGACATGGGTCTGGGCAAGACGGTCCAGCTGCTGGCCTTCCTCCAGCACCTCAAGGCCGAGGAGGAGCTGAAGGCCCCGGTGCTGCTGGTGGCACCCACCTCGGTGCTCACCAACTGGAAGCGGGAGGCGGCGGCGTTCACGCCCGAGCTTGGGGTGCGGGAGCACTACGGCCCCAGACGCGCCGCCAGCGAGGCCGCCCTGAAGAAGGCCCTGAAGGGTGTGGATCTGGTGCTCACCAGCTACGGCCTGCTGCAGCGCGACAGCGAACTGCTGGAGACCATCGACTGGCAGGGGGTGGTGATCGATGAGGCCCAGGCGATCAAGAACCCCCAGGCCAAGCAGTCCATGGCGGCCCGCGACCTGGCTCGCCCTGGCACCGGCGGCGGCAGCCGGAGCGGACGGGCAAGCCGCGGCAGCCGGTTCCGGATCGCGCTCACGGGCACGCCGGTGGAGAACCGGGTGGGCGAGCTGTGGGCCCTGATGGACTTCCTCAACCCGATGGTGCTCGGGGATGAGGCCTTCTTCCACCAGCGCTACCGGCTGCCGATCGAGCGCTACGGCGACATGGCCTCGCTGCGCGATCTCAAGGCCCGCGTCGGACCCTTCATCCTGCGCCGGCTCAAGACCGACAAATCGATCATCTCCGACCTGCC
This sequence comes from Synechococcaceae cyanobacterium, assembly GCA_040883175.1. GTDB lineage: Bacteria > Cyanobacteriota > Cyanobacteriia > PCC-6307 > Cyanobiaceae > NIES-981. The sequence continues at coordinate 1,097 of JBFLKL010000315.1, forward strand.
GGAGAAGGTGGAACTGCAGGAGTGGGTGGGGCTCAGCGCCGAGCAGCGCAAGCTCTACACCCGCACCGTGGAGGACAGTCTCGATGCCATCGCCAGGGCGCCCCTGGGCCAGAAGCACGGCCAGGTGCTGGCCCTCCTCACCCGTCTCAAGCAGGTGTGCAACCACCCGGCCCTGGCCCTCGGGGAGGCCAGCGACACGGTGCTGAATGGCAACGGCAGCGGCGACTTCGCCGCCCGCAGCGCCAAGCTCCAGCGTCTGGAGGAGATCCTGGAGGAAGTGATCGAGGCGGGCGATCGCGCCCTGCTGTTCACCCAGTTCGCCGAGTGGGGCCACCTGCTGAAGGCTCATCTGCAGCGCCGCTGGCGCCAGGACGTGCCCTTCCTCTACGGCAACACCAGCAAGAGCGAGCGCCAGGCGATGGTGGATCGCTTCCAGGATGATCCCCGCGGTCCGCAGCTGTTCCTGCTCTCACTCAAGGCCGGCGGCGTCGGCCTCAACCTCACCAGGGCCAGCCACGTGTTCCACATCGACCGCTGGTGGAACCCGGCCGTGGAGAACCAGGCCACCGACCGCGCCTACCGCATCGGCCAGCAGAAGCGGGTGATGGTGCACAAGTTCATCACCAGCGGCTCGGTGGAGGAACGCATCGATCGCATGATCCGCGAGAAATCCAGGCTGGCCGAGGAGATCGTGGGCTCCGGCGAGGAGTGGCTGGGGGGACTGGACGTGGGCCAGCTGCGGGATCTTGTCGCCCTCGAGGAGAGCGCCTGAGCGCTGCGGAGGTCCACCAGTCACATCCGGTCACAACCTGGCGGCCGCCTGTCACCCGCTCGAAGCATCCTGGTGGGAGGTTGGGTTGGCACCGCCCTCCTCGGCATGCACACCACCGCCCTCCTGGCGAGCCTGATGATTCCCCTGGCGGCGGGTCTGGCCGCCCCTCCCGCCGAAGCCCAGGTGGGCCTCACGATCCAGCTCGGCGATCCCCGCTACAACGGCCGGCTCGACGTCCGCGACGGCTGGGGGTGGGGGGCAGGCCTGCCGACCGATGCCCTGCTCCTGCCCAGACCGGTGACGGTGAACCGCGGCTGGCGGGACCGCCCCCCGGCACCGCTGGTTCTGCGGGTGCCGCCTGGCCACGCCAAGAAGTGGAAGAAGCACTGCCACCGCTACGGTGCCTGCGATATTCCGGTGGTCTTCGTACGGGACGACTGGTACCGCGACGTGTCCATCCCCCGCTGGCGGGGCTCGGCGGATCCGCGCCAGCGGCGGAAGGGCGACCGTGGCGACTGGCGCCGGGATCGCTGGGAGGACTGGGAGGACTGGGAGGATCGCTGGGACTGAGACCTCCACAAACCCGTCTCGCCATACTCCAGGCATGACCAGCACTCCGATCAGCACCCAGCTCGGCGACGAAGGGCTGGCCCAGCAGCCCTGGTGGGTGCAGCAGTGGATGGAGCTGATCCACGCCTACCGCTTCAAGAAACGCCTCGAGCGCGCCTGGGAGTATGCCCGCTCCGGCAACGTCACCTCCATCCGCTTCGAGGGTCGGCGCGTGCATGCCCGTGTGCAGGGCAGCGACGAGGAGCCCTACAAGGTGAAGCTCTGGCTCGATGTGCTCAGCGATGAGGACTGGGGCTACGTGCTCGATGCCCTCAGCCAGAAGGCCCGCTGGTCGGCCCAGCTGCTGGCCGGGGTGATGCCGGCGGACATTGAGCGCGCCTTCGCCGCCAGCGGCAAGCGGCTGTTCCCGTTCAAGCTGCAGGAGGTGCGCAGCGAGTGCAGCTGCCCCGACAAGGCCAACCCCTGCAAGCACGTCAGCGCCGTCTTCTATCTGATGGGCGAGCGCTTCAGCGAAGACCCCTTCGTGCTGTTCCAGCTGCGCGGCCGCACCCGCGCCCAGCTCCTCGGCGATCTGGCCAAGCGCCGCCGGCGGGCCCTGGCCCGGCAGGCCCGCCAGGCCCGCTCCGCCGGGCAGGACACGCCGGCGGCTGAGGCCACCCCATCCCCGGTGCATCCGGCGATCACCGACCCCACCCGCTGGTGGCGCTACGGGGCCGCCCTGGATCCTGACCTGGTGGTGATCACCCCGGCCCTGGAGGGCGACACCGGACTCGATGCGGCCGGCCCGCTGCCCCTGGCCGAGGAGCCCCTCCACCCGGAAGCCAACCGCCTCTTTCTCGCCCACATCCGCTCCCACGCCGAGCGCATGGCCGGCCTGGCCATGGCCCGGGCCATGGGCAGCGGGCAGGAGCAGGGCGGTGACGAGCCCGATGGCTGAAGGCGGAGCGGCGCCGCTGGCGGCGCCGGCACCCCCTCCCTGGCTGGAGACCCCGCAGCTGGCGCTGGCGGAGCGCATTCTCAGGAGCTACCGGCAGGCCTACGCCACGCCCCTGCTGGCCGGTCTCGCCGCCGATGCCTGGGCCGGTCAGCGCGCCCAGGCCCTGTTCGCCGCCCCGGCGTTGGTGCTCGCCCATGACGGCCAGGACCCCGGGGCTGATCCCGGCCCGCGGCTCACCTATGCCAACCGGGCGGCCCTGCGCCTCTGGCGGCGCTGCTGGGGGGAGATGGTGGGGATGCCCTCCCGGCTCACCGCTCCCGAGTCGGAGCGGGCCGAGCGCCGGCAGGCGCTGCTGCAGGCCAGGGCCGGCGAAGCGATCACCGGCTACAGCGGCATCCGCATCGACAGCCACGGGCGCCGCTTCCGCATCCGCAACGCCCGCGTCTGGATCCTCCACGATGAGCAGGGCCGGGCCTGCGGCCAGGCGGCCCGCTTCAGCGACTGGTGGTGGCTGCCGGAGCCGGGCCTGCACTGATCTCGCCGATCAGCACGGCCAATGGCCGCGGCGGCCAAGGCCAAAACTCCCCTCCTTAGGCTGATCCGAGCACCGTGTCGCCTGAGGAGGATCGGATCATGCCCGCCACAGCCCCCGCCATCCCCGCCACCACGAACCCCGCGGCGACGCCCCGCCTCAGCCTGCAGTGCGAAGCCATCGCCGCCGACACCACCGCCATCCGCTCGCTGGACTGGGACCGCAGCCGCTTCGACATCGAGTTCGGCCTGCGCAACGGCACCACCTACAACAGCTTCCTGGTGCGGGGTGAGCGCACCGCCCTGATCGACACCAGCCACCTCAAATTCGCGGACACCTGGCTGCCGCTGCTGCAGGAGCAGATTGATCCCCTGGCGATCGATCACCTGATCGTGAGCCACACCGAGCCCGACCACTCCGGCCTCATCGGCCATCTGCTCGATCTGAATCCGGACATCGAGATCGTGGCCTCCAAGGTGGCGATCCAGTTCCTGGAGAACCAGGTGCACCGGCCCTTCCGCAGCCGGGCGGTGAAGAGCGGCGAGGAGCTCGATCTGGGCACCAACCCGGAAAGCGGCCTGCAGCACCGCTTCGAATTCCTGAGCGCCCCCAACCTGCACTGGCCGGACACCATCTTCTCGTTCGACCACGGCACCGGGATTCTCTACACCTGCGACGCCTTCGGCCTGCACTACTGCTCCGGCGAGCTGTTCGACATTGATCCCGGCGCCATCGCCCCGGACTTCCGCTTCTACTACGAGTGCCTGATGGGTCCCAACGCCCGCAGCGTGCTGCAGGCCATGAAGCGCATGGATGCCCTGCCGGCGATCAACACGATCGCCGTGGGCCACGGGCCGCTGCTGCGCCACCACCTCAGCCTGTGGCTGGACGATTACCGCAGCTGGAGCAGTGAGCGCAGCGCCGGGCAGACCTACGCCGCCGTCTGCTATGTGAGTCAGTACGGCTTCTGCGACCGCCTCAGCCAGGCCATCGCCCGCGGCATCGACAAGGCCGGTGCCGCCGTTCAGCTGGTTGATCTGCGCGCCACCGACGCCCAGGAACTCAGTGCCCTGGTGGGGGAGGCCAGCGCCGTGGTGGTGCCCACCTGGCCCGCCGCTCCGGACGCCGACCTGCAGGCGTCGATCGGCACCCTGCTGGCCGCCCTCAAGCCCAGGCAGTGGGTGGCCTGCTACGACGCCTTCGGCGGCAACGACGAGGCGATCGACACCGTGGCCGGCCAGCTGCGCGCCCTCGGCCAGAAGAGCGCCTTCGAGCCGCTGCGCATCCGCCAGGTGCCCAACACCGGTGACTACCAGCGCTGCGAGGAGGCCGGCACCGACCTGGGTCAGCTGCTCACCAAGGCCAGAACCATCGCCGCCATGAAGGCCCTCGACGGCGACCTGGACAAGGCCCTGGGGCGGCTGTCGGGGGGGCTCTATGTGGTGACGGCCCGCCAGGGCGAGGGGGAGGAGGTGCGCAGCGGCGCCATGGTGGCCAGCTGGGTGAGCCAGGCCAGCTTCGATCCTCCGGGGATCACCGTGGCCGTGGCCAAGGACCGGGCCATCGAGACCCTGATGCAGGTGGGCGACCGCTTCGTGCTGAACATCCTGCGCGAGGACAACCACCAGGAGCTGCTGCGCCATTTCCTGCGGCGGTTCCCGCCCGGGGCCGACCGTTTCGCCGGTGTCAGCACCCTGGAGGGGGCGGCCGCCGGAGGTCCGGTGCTCGGCGATGCGCTGGCCTTCCTCGGCTGCCGTGTGGCCCAGCGGCTTGAATGCCCCGACCACTGGATCATCTATGCCGTGGTCGAGCAGGGCAGCGTGGCCGACACCCAGGCCCACACGGCCGTGCATCACCGCAAGGTGGGGAACCATTACTGATGGCGGCCGGTGCTGCGGTGGCCAGCGACCGGCGCGTGCTGGTGCTGCCCATCGATGACGGGCTGATCTGTCTGCGGGGGCTGAGCCCCACCCGGCTGCGCTTCGAGGTGGAGTACGGCCTGGAGCGGGGCACCACCGCCAACAGCTTCCTCTTCCTGCCAGGCCTCACCACGGCCGGGCGCCCGATCCCACCGGTACTGGTGCACCCCCCGGGAGCCTCCTTCGCCGAGCCCTACCTGGAGCAGCTGGCGGCGCTGGTGCCGGCCGATGCGGCCCTGAAGGTGGTGGTGGGCCACGTCAACCCCAACCGGGTGGCCCTGCTCCAGCAGCTGGCAGCCCGCTGGCCCGCCCTGATGCTGGTGGCCTCCAACCCCGGAGCCCGCTTGCTGGAACAGCTCTGGGGCCAGCGCAAACCGGGCCCACCCGGCAGTCCCGCCGCCGTCGGCAACGACAGCAGCGAGCCGCCGCCCCTGCCGCCGATCGATGTGGTGAAGCAGGACGCCAGCCGCGAGCTGGGCGGCGGCCACGTGCTGCGGCTGATCCCCGCCCCCACCCCCCGCTGGCCGGGAGCCCTGCTGGCCTTCGAGGAGACATCGGGGCTGCTGATGAGCGGCAAGTTCTTCGCCGCCCACCGCTGCAGCGAGGCCTGGGCGGAAGCCAACCCCAGCAGCATCGAGGAAGACCGGCGCTACTTCTACGACTGCCTGATGGCACCGATGGCGCGCCAGGTGGAGACGGTCGTGGACCGGCTCGAGGAGCTCGAGATCCGCACGATCGCCCCCGGTCACGGTCCGGCGATCGACGAGAGCTGGCGCAGCCTGCTGGCCGACTACCGACGCTGGGGCGAGGCCAGCGAGCGCAGCAGCCTGTCGGTGGCCCTGCTGTTCGCCAGCGCCTACGGCAACACCGCCGCCATCGCCGATGCCCTGGCCCAGGGAGTGGCGCGCACGGGGGTGCGGGTGGAGAGCATCAACTGCGAATTCAGTGAGCCGGAGCAGCTGATCAAGGCGATCCGCGCCTGTGACGCGCTGCTGATCGGTTCTCCCACCCTGGGCGGCCACGCCCCCACCCCGATCGTCTCGGCCCTGGGCACGGTGCTGGCCGAAGGCGATCGCGCCAAGCCGGTGGGCGTGTTCGGCAGCTTCGGCTGGAGCGGCGAAGCGCTCGACCTGCTCGAGAGCAAGCTGCGCGACGGCGGCTTTCAGCTGGCCTTCGAGCCGATCAGGGTGAAGTTCAGCCCCGATGCGGCCCGCCTCAAGGCCATCGAGGAGACCGGCACAGCCCTGGGGCGCCAGCTCCGGGCCGCCCAGCGCCGCAGCGAGCGGCGGATCACATCGGGCGGACTGCAGGAGAGCCGCAGCGAACCGGCGATCCAGGCCCTGGGCCGGGTGCTCGGTTCGCTGTGCGTGCTCACCGCGGTGAAAGGCTCAGGCGACTCCCGCCTCAGCGGCGCCATGGTGGCCAGCTGGGTGAGCCAGGCCAGCTTCACGCCACCGGGTTTCACGGTGGCGGTGGCCAAGGAACGGGCCGTGGAGGCACTGCTGCACATCGGCGACCGTTTCGCCCTCAACGTGCTGGCCGCCGGCCGGGAGACCGGGCCGATGCGCCAGTTCCTGAGGCCCTTCAAGCCCGGTGCCGACCGCTTCGCCGACCTGGATCTGGAGGAGAGCCCCGGCGGCCAGCCGATCCTGCCGGAGGCCCTGGCCTGGCTGGAGGCCAGGGTTGAGCAGCGGATGGAGTGCGGGGACCATTGGCTGGTGTATGCCCGGGTGGAGCGGGGAGCGGTGCTGGATGCGACCGCCACCACGGCGGTGCATCAGCGGCGCAGCGGCGCCAGCTACTGACCAGCCGCCCGAATCAGCCGCGGTTCGCCGCGGTTCAGGCCGTGCTCAGGCCGCCTGGGGCGGCGGCGTGGGGTCGGTGCCGTTCTGGAAGGGCAGCACCACCGTGGCCCAGCGCTGGGGCCGCTCCGGGCGGCGGCGGCGGGGGCGGCGCACGCCGAAGGGCACCCGGACCACGTTGGTGGCATCACCCCGGTCCATGTCCGCCTGGGGCTGGGACGGGCCGGCGCTCGGAGCACCCCCGTCGTTCGGTCCACCTGAATTGCTTCCGTTCATGATCCCCACACCGAACAACGGACGACTGGCGCGCCTGCGTTGCAGTTGCAACAGATGCAGCCGCAGAAGCAAGGGCTCGATGCCAAAGAAATCCTGAGGATTTGCAGTTCGTCCGGGCACATTATGCCCCCAGATCGCCCTCAGGCAGCGGCCTCCGCCGGGTCGGCCACCGTTTCGGCCGGAACAGGCTCGTCCATCGCCAGCTCCTCCACCGATGGACAGGTGCAGGCCAGGTTGCGGTCGCCATAGGCGTTGTCGATGCGGGCCACCGCCGGCCAGAACTTCTGCGCCAGCTGCTCCTCCCCCGCCGGGAACGCGGCCTGGCGCCGGCTGTAGGGGCGGTCCCACGCCTCCGCGGTGACAGCCGCCAGGGTGTGGGGGGCCCGCCTGAGGGGATTGTCGAGGGCATCGGCCTCCCCACGCTCGATGGCGGCCGCCTCCGCGCGGATCGCCACCATGGCGGCGCAGAAGCGATCCAGTTCCGCCAGCGACTCGCTCTCGGTGGGCTCCACCATCACGGTGCCGGCCACCGGCCAGCTCACGGTGGGGGCATGGAAGCCGTAGTCCATCAGGCGCTTGGCGAGGTCGTCCACCTCCAGGCCGCAGCTGCGCCTGAGGGGCCGCAGATCGAGGATGCACTCATGGGCCACCCGCCCGCCCCCCTGTCCCGGCGCTCCCTCTGCCGGAAGGTCGTGATCATGCGGGGGTAGTCCTGGGTGGTGGTGAGGACCTCGTCGCCGGGTGCGAGATCGAAGCCGAACTGGCAGATCTGGAGCGACTCCGAGGCGTTGCGCGTGAAGGCGACCTCCTCGGCGTCGACGCCCCA
>JBFLKL010000055.1:0-6722 GCA_040883175.1 Synechococcaceae cyanobacterium
AACGTCCAGCGGTTCGGTGCTCAGGGGCACCAGGGCCCCGAGGTCCAGGGCCTGGCTGGACCGCTCCAGAGCCTCCTTCCAGATCCGCTCAGCTCGCTCCACCACCGGCCTGGAGGCGGGCCAGGGAGGCCCCCTGGTAGTAGTGGCCGAGGATCTGGTTGTAGGTGTAGCCCTGGCGCGCCAGGTCCTGGGCGCCGTGCTGGCTCATGCTCGCCCCCAGGTGGCCATGGGCCTCCCTGGTGATCTGGTAAGTGGCGGCATAGAGGCTCTCGACGATGGCTCCCTGGTAGCTGAGGATCAGCCCGGCGGTGCTGTCGGCGGCCTGGCGCGTGCGCTCGCTGACGCTGCCGAGGCCGCGGTAGGCCTGCCAGCGGGTGGTATCGCCCAGGTGCCAGTGGGGATCGGCGGGGCGGGCCATGTGGGCGAGGGCATAGGAGCGTGCGGCCACGGCCTGGGCCCTCAGGGCCTCCATTGACCAGCTGCTGGGCATCTCGGCCCCCACCACCGAGCTGATGTACCGCTCCAGGCCGAGGTGATTCACCACCCGCAGACGCCCGTCCTGCTGCAGCAGACGCAGGCGCCCGGCATAGGGCTGGCCGTTGACCAGCAGGGCAGGCCCGCTGGTCTGCAGCCAGGCCTCGGGTCCGGCGGCCCAGATGCCGCCGAGCTGCACCGGGTCGCCGGCCGCACCCTGCTGCAGCACGGCGCCATCGCGGCTCAGCAGCTGCCAGGGGCCCTGGGCCGAGAGGCTGGGGGAGGCGCCCGCCCCCAGCAGGGCCACACGGATCTCCAGGTCCACCGCGGCTGCGGCGGCCGGCTCCACCAGAGTGGGCACACCGGCGGCCGACGCCGCTGCCGCGTTCGCATCCCCGGCCTCCTCAACCGCCCGCTGGGCCTGGAGGTCGCGCAGCCTCTGGGCGGCGCTGAAGGTATCGATCTGACTGGTCGGGGGCGGCATCTCCAGCAGCGTGTCGAGCAGATCGCCCTGGCTCACGGCGTGGGGCCGGGGGGCCAGGCTCTGGGCCACGTAGCCCACGCTCACGGCGATCAGCGCCATGGGCGTTAGCACCAGCATCTGCAGCGCGAAGGGCGATCGCAGCCTCAGGGCAGCAGGGAGCGCCAGGCGGCGGCCGGTGATCCGGCCGCGCCAGCCTCTGGCGAGGGTGGCAATCCTGGGTGACAGGCGCCCGATGGCCTCCCGCCCCCGGGCCAGGGATCCAGTCGCAAGGTTCCGTCCCACAGCAGATGACCCGCTCCGCACAGGCGGATCATGCCTGAAGACGCCGATTCGCACACCATTCCCCCGGGCCGATGGGAACACTGCCAGCCCACCACCTCTGTCCGGCCCAGTCGCCGCAGCCACCAGGGAGCCACCAGGGCATGGGCCGATCCGGTCACGGGGTCCTCCGGAATGCCCAGGCCCGGGGCCAGAAAGCGCAGCTGGTAGTGGCAGCGCCTGCCCAGCACCGTCGGGGTGGTGTCATCCGGCAGAGCCTGCATCAGCACCAGCCCAGGGTGCACCTCCTGCGGCAGATCAGCGGCCGGCAGCTGGGTGCCCGCCAGCGGCGCAGCGGCGGGCAGCAGCACCACCCGGTAGTTGAGCGCCGAGTGCCAGCAGGCCTCGGGGGCCACGCCCAGGGGGCGCTGCAGGTAAGCCAGCAAGACAGGCTCGGCGAAACCGGGCTGCAGCTCGCTGGCGGGCAGCTCGATCCGCGCCGCGTCCTGCCGCACCGCATCCAGCTCCACGGCCAGGGGCCCGCTGCGGCTGTGCAGTGCCAGGCGCTCCCCCGGGGCCAGCTTTCCCCAGTGCCCCAGCGCCAGGGTGGCGGCGAGGGTGGCGTGGCCACACAGCTTCACCTCACAGCTGGGGGTGAACCATCGCAGCAGCCAGTCCTGTCCGTCGCGGAGCAGGAACGCCGTTTCCGACTGGTTGAGGCTGCTGGCCACGGCCTGCAGCACCTCGGCCGCCAGAGGCCGGCGCAGCAGCACCACGGCGGCGCCGTTGCCGCTGCAGGCCCGCTCCGCGAAGGCCTCAACCAGCAGTGCTGGCAGGGCTGCCACGGTCTCGTCGGTGGGCACCGTCACGGCCGGCTCTGCAGCGCCTCGGCTCGCAGTTGCCGCTCCATCAGCGCCCGGGCGGCCTCCTCCGCGCTGGTGCGGCCCTCGATCACGGCCACCACCTGCTCGCAGATCGGCAGGCTCCAGCGCCGTTGGCTGGCCAGGGTGAGGGTGGCGCGGGCGGTGCGGGGACCTTCCACCGTGGCGTCGATGCGCGCGCCGGCCTCCTCCACCCCCAGACCTTCGGCCAGCAGCAGGCCGCAGCGGTAGTTGCGGCTCAGGGGACTGGTGGCGGTGGCGAGCAGATCCCCAAGGCCGGCCAGTCCGTAGAGGGTGGCAGATGAGCCCCCCAGCCCCTCCAGCACCAGTCCCATCTCGGCCAGTCCCCGGGTGAGCAGGGAGGCCCGGGCGTTGGCGCCCAGCTGCAGTCCGTCGCAGAGGCCGGCCGCCAGTGCCATCACGTTCTTGAGCGCGCCGGCCACCTCGGTGCCCACAGGGTCGTCGTTGATGTAAAGACGCAGATTGCCGCCGCTGAGGCGGGCCTGCAGATCGGCGGCCACCGCCACATCGGCACTGGCGAGCACGCTGGCGGCCGGCAGTCCCCGGGCCAGCTCGGCGGCCAGGTTCGGACCGCTGAGCACCAGCAGGGGCGCCTGCAGGCCGTGCTCGCTCCAGATGCTGCTCGCGGTGGCCAGGCGCTCCAGGTCGATCCCCTTGCTGCAGCTCAGCAGCGGCAGGGTGCCAGGCCAGCTGGGTGCGAGCGCTGCGGACAGGGGGGCGACGCCGGCCATGGACACGGCCACCACCCCCAGATCAGCACCCTGCAGGGCCGCTGCCGGGTCCGTGCCGTCCCGTCGCGACCAGGTCCGCAGCTCATGCCCCTGGCGCTGCCAGAGGCCAGCCAGGGTGCTCCCCCAGGCACCTCGGCCGAGAACGGTGATGCGCATGGGATGACACGCGGGCATCGGGCTGAACATCAGGGCGGTTGTGGCCTGCCATCATGCGCCCGGAGATCCTGTCCGCCGGCAACCTGAGCGAGGCTGTGAGCACACCGCCGGATTGGCATCTGCCCCGCTGGCGGGGGCGCGCTCTGGTGGTTGGCTGCGGCGGCATCGGTGCCGCTCTGCTGGCGGACCTGGCCCACCGCTGCCCGCGTCTGGAGCTGGTGGGGGCCACCCGCCACCCCGTGCCCCTGGACGCCCCAGGCCTGGCTGGCATGCCCGTGCTGCCGCTGGATCTGGAGAGGGATGCCAGTGTCATGGCCCTGGCGGAGCGGCTGGCGGACGGTGCACCCCTGCGGCTGGTGATCCACACCGCCGGCCTGCTGCAGGACGGCGAGCTGAAACCGGAGAAGCGCCTGGCCCAGGTGCGACGCCGCCATCTGGAGCGCAGCTTCACGGTCAATGCCTTCGCACCGCTGCTGCTGGCCCAGGCGGTGGAACCGCTGCTGCCGCGGGATCAGCCGTTCCACTTCGCCAGCCTCTCGGCGCGGGTGGGCAGCATCGGCGACAACCGGCTGGGCGGCTGGTATGCGTACCGGGCCGCCAAGGCCGCCCAGAACCAGCTGCTGAGGACCCTGGCGCTGGAATGGCAGCGTCGGCTGCCGCTGGGTTGCGTCAGCCTGCTGCACCCCGGCACCACCGCCACCCGTCTCTCGGCTCCGTTCCGGGCCAGCGTGCCCGAGCGGCAGCTGTTCAGCCCGGAGCGGGCAGCGGGCCACCTGCTGGATGTGCTGGAGCAGCGCAGGGCCGAGGACAGCGGCGGGTTCTGGGCCTGGGACGGCCAGCGTGTTCCCTGGTGAGTCAGGCGCCGGCGCCAGCCGATCCTCAGGCGGCGTGCTGGCGCAGCAGCTCCAGCGGAATCACCTCGAGGGTGCTCTGTTCGGTGGCGTCCAGCCGCACCGGCGGGGCCATGCCGTCCTGATGGGCCTCCAGCCAGCGGGGAGCGCAGACGCACCAGTGATCGCCCGGCCTGAGGCCGGGAAAGCCGAACTGCGGTGCCGGCGTGGTGAGGTCGTTGCCCTGGGCCCGGCTGTAGCTGAGAAAGGCCTCGTTGACCACGCAGCACACGGTGTGACGCCCCAGGTCGGCCCCGTTGGTGCGGCAGCTGCCGTCGCGGAACCAGCCGGTCATCGGCTCACAGCTGCAGAGCTCGAGGGGCTCACCGAGAACATTGAGGGCCCCGGAGGCGGGGGACTCGACCATGGGGTGCATCGACGGCAGGCACCAGTCTGCTGATCGCGTCGCGGAAGCGGGTCCGGGCACAAACCTGGCCCAGGAGGTTGACGAATTCCGGGGGTGAGGCGTTAAAGGTCGTTGACGCGTTCCTCACCGTCGTTCAGCGCGCCCCCTTCATGAGCTGGGAATTCACCGAAGATGCGGCCTTTCTGGCCCTGTGCGACGCCTACAAAGAAAGCGGTGAACCCTCTGCCGTGGAATTTCTGGCCCATGGCGAAGGCGCCTTTCACTTTCAGGAACTCACCCAGAACGCGGCCGGCGAAGGCCTCGACCTGAGCGACTCCACCAACCTGGAGGAGTTCCAGCAGGAGGTGATCGACGCCCTCGAGGAGATGTGCAGCTGAGCGGTCAGGAGTAGAAAAAGGCGATCTCCTTCTCCTTCAGGCCCTCCCAGCCCGCGGCCTTCAGGCGGGCGTCGAGAGTGGCCTGGTCGAGGTGCTTGGATCCGGTCTTCACAACCCGATTGCGCATCGATTTCTTCACGCCGCTGCGGGCCCGACGGCTCTCCAGCTCCATCACCTCGTTGTAGAGCGCCAGCATCTCGGCTGGGATGGAGCTCCCATCAAGATCGACGCCTGCCCTGATGGCGGCGTCCACTCCGTCGGGTCCGGCGATGGCCATTGTGTTGTGGGGTTGAGGGGGTTGGGTTGGGCGTCCGAGTCAGCTGTCCATGCGGACCGCCGCTCAGGCCGAGAAGTAGCGCGCCCTGCTGTGCAGGGCCACCAGGGCAGTGGTGCTCTGTTCTGGATGGAGCTGGTCACTCTCGTCCATCGACAGACCGATGCGGTCGGCCCCGAGCCAGAGCAGCTGCTGACGGGAATCGGCCACGTTGGGGCAGGCGGGATAGCCGAAGGAGTAGCGGCTGCCGCGGTAGCGCTGGGCGAGCACATCGCGCAGAGGCATGTCCCGCGGATCGCCATGGCCCAGCTCCCGGCGGATGCGGGCATGCACCCACTCCGCCAGAGCCTCGGCCATCTGCACTGCCAGGCCGTGGAAATAGAGATAGTCGCTGTACCGGTCGGCCTGGAACAGCTGCTGGGCAAAGGCCGTGGCCCTCTCGCCCATGGTCACGGCCTGCATGGGCAACACATCGGTGGCCTCTGGTGCACTCCCAGGGCCAGCTGCAAGGTCGCGGTAGAAGTCGGCAATGCAGTAGCGGTTGCCGGCGCGCTGGCGGGGCAGGTTGAAGCGCCCCAGTTCCCGGCCGGCACCGGAGGGTGCCGCAGCGTCGGGCAGGCCGCTGGGATCAAACACCACAACTGCATTGCCCTCACGCCCACAGGGGAAGTAGCCGTAGGCCACGCGCGGGCTGAGCAGCTGCTCCTGGATGCAGCGCTCGATCCACTGCTGCAGCACCGGTTCGGCCTTGCGAGCCAGCATCGCCTCGTAGTCCTGGCGCGATTGCTGCTGGCTCTTGCGCAGCTGCCACTGGCCGGCGAACAGGGCATTGCGATCGAGATAGGCAAACACCTCCTTCAGGGGAATGTCGGCCTCGTCGAGCACCCGGCTGCCCCAGAACGGTGGCAGGAGCGCCCGTTCCTCGGGGACGGCTTCGGAGCGGTGCTCGTTGGGGCCGGCGGCACCGGCGGTGTCACCATCCCCATCGGCAGCGAAGGAGGCTGAGCGATCCCCTGCCGCAGCGCTGGCCGGCGCCTCAGCCGCCGCGTCGCTCCGGGCTTCGGAGCTGATGTCCCCCAGGCCCAGTCCGTCGGGGGCGCCCTGAAGGAAGCCCTGCCGGTCGTCCCAGGCATCGGCGGCCTTGGCCTCCATCAGCGCGTCCATGAAGCGGAGGTCGGCGAAGGCGTCGCGGCCGTAGATCACCTGACCGTTGTAGGCGTCACGGCAATCACCATGGACGAATCGGGGTGTGAGGGCGGCGCCGCCAAGGATCACCGGTACGGTGATGCCGGACTGATTGAAGGCCTCAAGATTGTCCTTCATGAAGGCGGTGGATTTCACCAGCAGCCCGCTCATGGCAATGCAGTCGGCCCGATGCTTCAGCTGGGCCTCGATGATTGCTTCACAGGTCTGTTTAATGCCAAGATTGATAACCTTGTAACCATTGTTGGTGAGGATAATATCCACCAGATTCTTGCCGATATCGTGGACATCACCCTTCACCGTCGCGATAAGGAACTTGCCTTTGCCGGAGCTCTCCCCCTCCACTTTCTCCATGTGGGGCTCGAGATAGGCAACAGCGCTTTTCATTGTTTCAGCGCTCTGCAGCACGAACGGCAACTGCATCTGCCCTGAACCGAACAGTTCACCGACGACCTTCATGCCATCAAGCAGGAAGGTGTTGATGATCTTCAGCGGCGGATAGGTTTGCAGTGCCTCATCCAGCGCCGGTTCCAGACCGATGCGCTCGCCATCGATGATGTGCTGCTTGAGGCGCTCCTCGATCGGCAGATCAGCCAGGGATGGCCC
>JBFLKL010000056.1:0-4666 GCA_040883175.1 Synechococcaceae cyanobacterium
CTGATGGCCAATGCCTACTGGGAACCGCTGCGCTTCGCGCTGCCTCCGGCGGAGGGAGCCGACAGCCACTGGCTCCGGTGGATCGACACGGCCGCCCCCAGCCCGCACGACATCCACACCTGGGAGGACGCCCCCCTGGTGGAGGAGCAGACCATCACGGTGGAGTCGCGCTCCACGGTGGTGCTGGTCAGCCAGATCGCTCGCACAGGGCCGTGAGCAACTGGTTCAGCACGGCCTGCGAGGCCGCATAGCGCTCCGGCGGCGCCGCAAGGATCTCGGCGGCCGACTGCACGAAGGGGGCGGCGACCAGCTCCTCGCCGCAGTGCTCTACCAGGGCACGGGCGGTCTCAGGAGTGGTTTCCAGATGGAACTGCAGACCGACCACGGACGAACCGAGGCGGAAGGCCTGGTTGGCGCAGGCGGCACTGCGGGCCAGTGGCACGGCGCCGGATGGCAGCTCGAAGGTTTCGCCATGCCAGTGGAACACCGGCAACGACGCAGGGAGGGAGAAGACTGCGTTGCCCCCGCCGCCGGGGGTGGGGATCGCCTGCACGGGAAACCAGCCGATCTCAGGCTCGGGGTTGGGCAGCACGCGGGCGCCCAATGCGCTGGCGATCAGCTGGGCGCCGAGGCAGATCCCCAGCACGGGAATCCCCCGCTCGATCGCTCGGGCGATGCAGCGCTTCTCCGCCGCCAGCCAGGGATGGATCGCCTCATCGTTCACGCTCATGGGGCCTCCCATGGCGATGAGCAGGTTCACCGCGTCGAGGTCAGGCAGCGCGGCGCCTGACGGCCCAGGCCCTGCCGCAGCACTGGTCTGCCAGTGCTGAAAGCGGGTGACGCTGAGCTGATGGCCACGATCCACTAGCCAGGGCTCGATGCTGCCCAGGCCCTCGAAGGGCACGTGCTGAAACCAGTGGACGCGCATCGGATCCGGCACGCACCCGCCAGCATGGCCGGGGAGTGCGCCGCCTCGCCGTGCCATCGCCAACCAGCACCACCGGACCCGCCCCGCCGGACTCCAGCCACCCAGCCATGCGTCAGGAGCTGCTCAGCCTGCTGCGGGAGGGGCGGCGGGGGGCGGCCAACCGCCAGACCGAACGGGTGCGGGAGCTGTTCGTGGCCCTGGAGCGGGCCATGCCGGCCGATCTCGCCGCCCCCGGAGCTCTCGAGCTGCTCGAGGCAGTGTGGGAGCTGCGCTGGAGCAGCAGCAATCAGCCCTACCTGGCGGTTGGCCCCTGGATCGAGAACCTGCAGCTGCTGGCCCCCTCCCAGGGGCGGGCCATGAACCTGCTGCGCCTGCCCGGGCCGCTCGCCCCCCTGGCCGGCATCGCCGTGGAGGCGGCCATCAGCGTCACCAGCGGCCAGCGGGTGCAGGTGCGGTTCCAGCGCGGCGGCTGGCTGGGCCCGCGGCTGGGCGACACCCGGCTGCAGCTGCTGCGCCGGGTGCAGCAGCCGTTTCCGGCCTGGCTCGACATCACCGTGCTCGATGACGAGCTGCGCCTCTGCCGCGGCAACGCCGGCACCCTGTTCGCGCTGCTGCGCCGCCCCGATCTGGCCATCCACACCCTGCTGCCGCAGGCGGATGGACTCAGCGCCGGGGCCGAAACCCCCGCAGACGGAGCGGCACCTGAGCGGTGAACAGCACACCGGCGGGATGACGGGCGAGGCCTGCCTGCCGCAGGCGGCGCACGGTCCAGAGGTTGCAGTTGCGGCTCCAGTGATAGGACCCGTGCGCGGGATAGAAGCGCCCGCCCGCGGTGCCCTGGTCCGGCAGGGGTGTGGACCGCCCTCCTGCGGGGTTGCGTCGCAGCGACCCCTCCAGGCTTGTGAGCAGAGCCTGCAGCGTGGGGCCGTCCACCTGGCGCTCCAGAACCCGAACGCTGCCCGCCAGCAACGGCGGATCGGGATGGCCGGCGAGGAACAGCACCGAATCGGTGGGCAGAAACAGGGCCGCCAGCACCGCGCCGGGGCCGCGGTCGGCGGCGGAGAAATAGCGCCGGTCACCCCAGGCGACTTCCAGGAACGGGGCCGCTTCTGCCCCGGGAGGGCCGAGACGCCAGCCCGGCGGCTGCTCCACCACGATTGCGGTGTGCAGCCCCCAGTCGGCCACCAGCACCGTGTAGTTATCCGGTGGCGGCGCCGGCAGGGGCGCCAGGCCGGCACGGGGCTCAGGCACGAGGGTGGCACGCAGCAGCGACCAGCCCAACAGGGCCAGCAGCAGCGGCGGCATCGGCCTCAGCTCTCCCCTTCCACCCACACCGAGAGCGAGCCCGGCGGACAGCGGAACTCGGCCCAGCCGTGTTCGTTGGTGCGGATCACCTCGCGCCGGTGCTCGGTGACGTCGATGTAGCGGGCGTTGGGCCGGCCGGTGGCCATCCACTTCCAGCCCTCGCCGCCGTTGCTCATCAGCACGGCCAGGCCGCGGGGATGGTCGGCGTTGCCATGGCGGGTCCAGCCGATGCAGGTGGGGTGATCGAACCAGTCGTGCTGCTCGCCGTAGGCGTGCTCGCGGCGGGCGGCGAGGAGCCGATCGAGGATCCAGCGGTGGCTCACCAGCCACACGTCGTGGTGCCCGCCGTCGTGGCCGCGGTCGCGGTAGTGGGCGCCCTCGTAGTCGGGCAGGAACAGGCAGGGATAGCCCTCGCGCCGCAGCAGGATGAAGGCATACGCGAGCGGCTTGAACCAGGGCTCCACCACCGACTCCAGCGCCTGCAGGGGCTGGGTGTCGTGGTTCTCCACCAGCGTCACCGCCAGGTGCGGCAGGTGGCGCATCAGGGTGCCGTCCAGCAGACGGCGCAGGTCGTAGTCCGAACCCTGCCGGCTGGCCACGTGGAAGTTGTGGTGCAGCGGTGCGTCGAAGAGATGGACGCGGCCGCCTGTGCGGGAGGCGTACCAGCTGAGGGTGGCGAGGCTGGTGGTCCAGTACTCGCCCACCACGAACAGGTCCCGGCCGGCGTGGCGCTCCACATGCTCGATCCAGTCGGAGAAGAAGCCACCGTCGATGTGCTTGATGGCATCGAGGCGGAAGCCGTCCACGCCCGCCGTGTCGAGCATCCAGGTGCCCCAGTGCTTGAGGGTGTCGCGCACCTCGGAGTGGTCGATGTCCAGATCGCAGCCCATCAGGTAGTCGTAGTTGCCGCGCTCCAGATCGACGTTGTCGTCGAAGGCCTTGCCCTCGATCCGCCACACCGCCTGGAAACCGGGCTCGAGGCTGTTGTAATCCACGGCGTCGAAGTGCCACCAGTGCCACTGCATGGCGGAGTGGGCACCGGCGCGGCCGGGGTAGGTGTAGTGGGTCCAGCCGCGGATGCGCCGCTCCTCGCCGATGGCATGGAAGCGGTTGTGGGGGTCGTAGGGGGTGGCGTTGAACTCCTCCTCGGCGTCGGCCCCCATCAGGTGGTTGAACACCGCATCGGCGATCACCTGGATGCCCGCGGCACGGCAGGCGGCCACGGCGGACAGGTAGTCAGCCCGGGTGCCGTACTTGGTGGCCACCGTGCCCCGCTGATCGAACTCGCCCAGATCGAAGGGGTCGTAGATGCCGTAGCCCACGTCGTGGCGGCCGGCCAGACCCTTGCCGGCCGGCGGCAGCCACAGGGCCGTGATGCCGGCACGGGCCAGGGCGGGCGCCAGCTGCTCCAGGCGCCGCCAGTGCCCCCCATCGGCAGGGGTGTACCAGTGGAAGGCCTGCATCAGCACGCCGTTGATCTCCGCCGGCGCGGAGCTGGGGGAGGGGGTCATGCGGGGCTTGGGGCGGAGCTGGTGAGTGATGCGGGAAGGGTTGAGATCCGGGCACCACCTCGCCGCGGCGATGCCCCCGACCCCGCCGGCGATGGCAGCCAGGAACCAGCGTCACGACAGGCTGCGATTGAACAACCGCGGACCCGGACCCATGCGGCGCTCCTGATGGCGGAGCATGGCCGAAGGCTAGGAACGGTCCGCAGCAGCGACCATGACTGCGAGCCTGCCCGGCAAGGATCTGAGATGCCCTGGGCACGGCGGGGCGCAGGCCGAGCACGACACCCGGGCCGGTGTTGAGGCTAGGGAGATCCTGGAAAACCCCGCCAGACCACGGGACAGTGGCCCTGTGTTCGCAGATCTGGGCTGGGGTGATGGGCAGCAAGCAGCTGGGATTCGGCGATTACGTGCAGATCACCGCCAGGAAGCGCACCAAGCGTGAGAAGTTCCTGGCGGAGATGGACGCGGTGGTGCCCTGGCATGCACTGATCGACCTGATTGAGCCCCCATTACTCCAAAACCCACAGCAAAGGCGGCCGGCCGCCCTATCCGCTGGCCACCATGCTGCGGATCCACCTGATGCAGCAGTGGTACTCGCTCAGTGATCCAGCGATGGAGGATGCCTTGATCGAGGTGCCGACGATGCGGCGGTTTGCGGGCATCGACCTGCTCAGCGATCGGATCCCCGATGAGACGACGATCCTGGCGTTCCGGCACCTGCTGGAGAAGCACGAACTGGGCGAGCAGATCTTTGAAACGGTCAAGGGCCATCTCAAGGAGCGAGGGATGGCCATGAAGCAGGGCACGATCATCGATGCCACCTTGATTGCCGCGCCCAGTTCAACAAAGAACAAGGCTGGTGAGCGGGATCCGGAGATGCACCAAACCAAAAAGGGCAACCAGTGGTATTTCGGGATGAAGATCC
>JBFLKL010000057.1:0-3006 GCA_040883175.1 Synechococcaceae cyanobacterium
CCCCCCGCTCACACCGCCCGCAGCTCGCCGGCGGCCAGGCGCTGGCGGAAGTCGGCCACGGTGGCGGCCAGGCCCTCGGCCAGGGGGATGCGGGCCCGCCAGCCCAGGGCCGCCAGGCGGCTCACGTCGAGCTGTTTCTTCGGGGTGCCGTCGGGTTTGCTGGTGTCCCAGGTGATCGTGCCGGCGAAGCCGGTGGCCGCCGCCACCGCCTCGGCCAGTTCGCGGATGCTCAGGTCCACGCCCGTGCCCACGTTCAGAAAGCTCAGCGGTTCGCCAGCTGCGCCCGCGTCACCGGCAGCCCCGCCGCCGCCATCCGCCCGCGGCGCGCCAGGGGCATCGGGATCCCAGCGCTCCAGGGCGAACAGGCAGGCCTCGCCCAGATCGTCCACGTGCAGGAACTCGCGCAGCGGCGTGCCCGTGCCCCAGCAGCTCACGCTCGTGCCCGCCCCCCGCCCGGGGCGCTCCGCGGCCTCGTGGAAGCGGCGGATCAGGGCCGGCAGCACATGGCTGTTCTCGGGGTGGTAGTTGTCGCCCGGCCCGTAGAGATTGGTGGGCATCAGGCTGATGGCATCGAAGCCGTGCTGGCGGCGCAGCGCCTCGCAGAGCCTGATGCCGGCGATCTTGGCGATCGCGTACCAGGCGTTGGTGGGCTCCAGGGCGCCGGTGAGCAGCGCCTCCTCGCGGATCGGCTGCGCCGCGAACTTCGGGTAGATGCAGCTGCTGCCGAGGAACAGCAGCCGCCGCGTCCCGTGGCGCCAGGCGTTCTCGATCACATGGGTCTCGATCTTGAGGTTGTCGAGCAGAAAGTCGGCCGGGTAGGTGGCATTGGCCTGGATGCCGCCCACCTTCGCCGCCGCCAGCACCACCACATCCGGACGCCGCTCGGCGAACCAGCCCTCCACCGCCACGGCGTCGCGCAGATCGAGCTCGCCGCTGGAGGCGGTGAGCAGCTGGTCGTAGCCGGCCCGCTGCAGGGCCCGGCAGATGGCGCCGCCCGCCATGCCGCGGTGGCCGGCCACATAGATGCGGTCGGCCGGGGTGATCAGGGGCGCCGCCCGCGGGATCTCACTCACGGCTGCCCACAACCTGGAAGCCCTTGAGGCGGAGCAGCGCCTCCTTGCGGGCCTCCTCCTTGTCGGCGGCCACCATCTCGGCCACCAGGTCCTCGAGGGTGGTGGTGGGCCGCCAGCCCAGCTTCTCGTGGGCCTTGCTCGGATCCCCCAGCAGCGTGTCCACCTCGGCGGGGCGGAAGTAGCGGGGATCGATGCGCACCACCACCTCGCCGGTGTCGGCGCGGCAGCCGCACTCGTGCTCCCCGTCGCCCTCCCACAGGATCGCCGGCCCGTCAGCGGCGGCCCCGGCCCAGCCCAGTTCGGCGGCGGCGAGCTCGATGAAGCGCCGCACGCTCTCCTGGCGGCCGGTGGCGATCACGAAGTCCTCGGGCTGGTCCTGCTGGAGCATGCGCCACTGCATCTCCACGTAGTCGCGGGCGTGGCCCCAGTCGCGCAGCGAATCGAGGTTGCCCATGAACAGGCAGTCGTCGAGGCCGGCATCGATCCGCGCCAGGCCGCGGGTGATCTTGCGGGTCACGAAGGTTTCGCCACGCCGCGGCGATTCGTGGTTGAACAGGATCCCGTTGCAGGCATACATGCCGTAGGACTCGCGGTAGTTCACCGTGATCCAGTAGGCATAGAGCTTGGCCACCCCGTAGGGGCTGCGCGGATAGAACGGCGTGGTTTCCCGCTGGGGGATCTCCTGCACCAGCCCGTAGAGCTCGCTGGTGCTGGCCTGATAGATGCGCGTTTTCCGGGTGAGCCCCAGGATGCGCACCGCCTCGAGGATGCGCAGGGTGCCGAGGGCATCGGAATTGGCGGTGTATTCCGGACTCTCGAAGCTCACCGCCACATGGCTCTGGGCGCCGAGGTTGTAGATCTCATCGGGCTGCACCTGCTGCACGATGCGGATCAGGTTGGTGCTGTCGGTGAGGTCGCCGTAGTGCAGCTGGAAGTGGGGCGGCTCACCACCCGGGCCGCGCTCGTGGGGATCCTGATAGAGGTGATCGATGCGGGTGGTGTTGAAGCTGCTGGCCCGGCGCTTGATGCCGTGCACCGCATAGCCCTTCTCGAGCAGCAGCTCCGCCAGGTAGCTGCCGTCCTGGCCGGTGATGCCGGTGATCAGGGCTGTCTTGGTCATGGCGGCGCGCACTGGCGGCATTCAAGCAGCTTCAGAGCTGATCGAGCGCTCTGAGCTGGCCGGCCAGGGGGCTGGTGCCGGGATGCACGCGCATCAGGTAATCGGGGGCCTCGAGGTGGCGGAGGCCGCGGCGGTGCCGGTTTCAGGACACGCGGGGTGCACGGTGCCGGGGAGTGGGACAGGAGGGTTGAGCCACTCCCATTTGGGCCACTTCCAGAGGGTTTCAGCGCTGCAGGCCCTTGCTATCACGATAGCGGCAGGATACAGCGGTGATCGCGACGGTCCGCACAGCCCGGCGTCGCCTGGCCCCTGTTCGCGATGACCCTCCAGAGCGGCAACGCCCCTCACCCCAACCACTCCTGCGCGAGAGCGTCGATGGCCTGAAACTCCGGGTCCTTGTGCAGGAGGGTGGAGCCGGAGTGGAGCGCCGCTGCCGCGATCCAGGCATCCGCCAGGGACAGCGCATGGCTGGCCTTGAGCTGCGCTGCACGGAGCAGCAGGGGCTCGCTGGCTTCCTGCCAGTCGATCGGCAGCGCCAGCAGCTGCTCATAGGCCAGCCGGCCGGCCCGTTCACCCTCGTCCTTCCAGACGCGGTACAGCACCTCCATCCGCGTGATGAAACAGGCCGTGCAACGCACAGGGGCCTCGAGGGCCTGCTCAACCCGATCGGCACCGGGCTCGTCATCGCGCAGGGTGAGCAGGGCCGTCGTGTCGAGGCAGAACCGCGTCATCAAGCCTCCAGGGCAGCCTCAGCCAGGCGATCGGCCAGCAGGCGCTGGGTTGTGCCCCCCGTTTTCCCCTGGCCCCGAAAGG
>JBFLKL010000058.1:0-8707 GCA_040883175.1 Synechococcaceae cyanobacterium
CCGCAAGCTGGAGCGGGAGCCAGCCGGGGGCTCGTTCACCTACGTGGTGCGCGACAAGGCCATCGCCCGGCTGCACCGCCTGCACATCGGCACGATCACCGCCGACCGCGCGGTCACCGTCCGCGTCGTGCGCGGGGCCGTGCTGGGCCATGTGGAGGAGACCTTCATCTCCCGCCTCAGGCCCGGTGATGTCTTCTTCTTCGCCGGCCGCCAGCTGGAGTTCGTGCGCCTGCGGGAGATGACCGCCCAGGTGAAGGCCACCACGAAGAAGAGTTCGGCGGTGCCGGCCTGGGCCGGCGGCCAGA
The DNA here is from genome assembly GCA_040883175.1 of Synechococcaceae cyanobacterium. GTDB lineage: Bacteria > Cyanobacteriota > Cyanobacteriia > PCC-6307 > Cyanobiaceae > NIES-981. The sequence continues at coordinate 306 of JBFLKL010000058.1, forward strand.
TGGCCCTCTCCGATCTGCTCAGTGAGGGGCTGCGGGCCGAGGTGGACCGCTGCGCCAGGGCCCTGGCGGGGGAGGACGCGCTGGACACCCCGGAACTGCAGGCCCTGGAGCCGCTGCTGCGCCGCCAGGCCGACCTTTCGCGCCTGCCCCGCCACGATGAATTCCTGGTGGAGGTGTGCCGCAGCCGCGAGGGCAGCCACCTCTACGCCTATCCCTTCGAGGGGCGCTTCGTGCACGAGGGCCTGGGCTTCCTGTGGGCCTGGCGCCTGGCCCGCCAGCGGCCCAGCACGATCACCGTGTCGGTGAACGACTACGGCTTCGAGCTGCTGGCCCCGCGCGGCTATCCCTTCGCGGAGCTGTTCGAGCTGCACGGCGACACGCTGCTGGACGTGGACAACCTCGAGGCCGATCTGGAGCAGGCCGTGAACCTCTCGGAGCTGGGCCGCCGGCGTTTCCGCTCCATCGCCCAGATCGCCGGGCTGGTGCTCAATGGATATCCCGGCCAGAGCCGCAGCGGCGGCCAGCTGCAGATCAGCGCCGCCCTGCTGCACGACGTGTTCAGCCGCCATGAGCCCGGCAACCGGCTGCTGCTCCAGGCGCGGCGCGAGGTGCTGCAGGAGCAGCTGGAGCTGCCGCGCATCCGGGCGGCCCTGGAGCGGCTGCTGAGCTGCCGCCTGCTGCTGGAGCGCACCCCCCGGCCGGGGCCGCTGGCCTTCCCGCTGCTGGCCGAACGGCTCAACAACCGCATGAGCAACGAGTCGCTGCTGGAGCGCATCGCGCGGCTGCGGGCGCAGGCAGAACGCGCCGAGGCCTGCTAGGCCAGGGGGGATGTGTGCGGGGCCCGGTCCCCGGAACCGGACCCGTGGCAACCCCGCCAGAGCTGCGCAGGCGCCGTCCACGGTGGTGGCCCGCCCAGGGAACGCCCCTGCCGGCTCTGCCCCTGCGGGCACTGCCGGCGCTGGTGCTCACGGGGGGCCTGCTGCTCACCCTGCTGGTGGGAGCGTCGATCGACCCCCATCACAGCCTCTGGGCGCTGCTGGCGGCCGGCATGGCGGCCAGTGGCCTGGCCGCCGTCAGCGCCCGGGCCGTGGTGAACAGCCACCTCACCATGCGCGCAGCCCTGGCCGTGAGCGAGGCGGCGGCCCGGGAGCGGGCCCTGGCCAGCACCGTGTTCGAGGCATCGCGGCTGGGGATCGTGGTGAGCGACCCCCAGGGCCGCATCCTGATGGTGAACGAGGCCTTCAGCCGGCTCAGCGGCTACCGGCCGGTGGAGGTGCTGGGGCGACACACCAACCTGCTGCGCTCCGGTCGGCATGACGACAGCTTCTACGCCGAGCTGTGGGCCACCCTGCTCAGCCGGGGGCACTGGCAGGGCGACCTCTGGAACCGGATCCGCAGCGGCGAGCTGAGACGCCACCATCTCTCGATCTCCACCGTGCGCGGTGCCGACCACCAGCCCCTTTACTTCGTGGGCATGCTGGAGGACATCACCGAGCGCTATGCCGCCGAGAAGGCGGTGCGGCACCAGGCCCGCCACGATCTGCTCACCGGCCTGGGCAACCGCGCCCTGCTGATGGAGCAGCTGGAGCGTGATCTGGCCCTGGCCCGGCGCCATCACTGGGGCGTGGCCCTGCTGTTCCTGGACCTGGACGGCTTCAAGCTGATCAACGACCGCTACGGCCACGCCCTGGGGGATCAGGTGCTGCAGCTGATGGCGCGGCGCCTCCAGGCCGTGCTGCGTGAAACCGACCTGCTCTGCCGCCATGGTGGTGATGAGTTCGTGGTGCTGGTGCCCCACGCCGGCGGCGACGAGGAACTCCGGCAGATCGCCACCAAGCTGATCCGGGCCAGCGAACAGCCCTTCAGCGAGCTGGATCTCGATCTGGCGCTGTCGGCCAGCGTCGGCATCGCCCGCTTCCCCGACAACGCCCGCAACGCCAGGGAGCTGCTGGTGGCCGCCGACCGGGCCATGTACGCCGCCAAGGCCCGGCAGGGCGGCTGCGCCCAGCTGTCCGGTTAGGCCTGTTCCAGGCGCTTGACGATCCAGGCCATCAGCGCCAGGGAGGCGGCCAGGGCGATCAGCAGAGCGGTGGTCATCAGGGCGGCGGCGTTCAGCCCATTATCCCGGCGGCAGGGCCACCAGCCAGCGGCCACCGGCCGCCAGCAGCAGGGCGATCCCCACCCCGGCCAGCTGCTGCCGCGGCGCCGGCCAGAGCCGCCGAACCAGCACCGCGGCCCAGCCCAGGCCCAGCAACACCGAAGCGCTCTGGCAGAAGGCGATCACGTGGGCATCAGCGCCCCACACCGGCAGGGGGGCCGCGCCAGCGGCCAGTGGCGCCAGGCTCACCGCCAGCAGGCGCCCTGCCTCGGCCATCCCCACAGGCAGATGGCGGGCCAGCAGCAGGGCCCAGAGCAGCGGCAGCAGGGCATAGAGCAGCAGGCGCCGCTGACGGGCCGCCACCAGGGGGCGGCTGAGCAGGAACAGCAGGCTGGGCAGCGCCAGGGCCAGGCAGCCGAAGGCCAGCCGCGGCAACAGGGGGCCCGCCTGAAGGCTGACCGGGGCCAGGGGCAACCGGCCCAGCAGCCGCTGCCAGTGGTGAAGGGCGATGCCGCCGGCCAGCACCAGGATCAGTCCCGCCTCCCCTGCCGGGGGCTCCATCTCCCGCTGCAGATCGGCGGCGGGAGGACGCAGGCGCAGCTGCACCGAGCGATGGGGACAGGCCGCCGCGCAGGTGAGGCAGAGCACGCAGTTGCGGTTGTCAGCCAGGTGGGCGGGGTGGGTGCCGAGGGGACAGCCGGCGGTGGCCAGACCCTCACCCACGGCCGGACCGCCCTTGAAGCAGCCATAGGTGCTGCAGCTGCCGCTGCAGGTGCCGGCCTCGGCGCGCAGTTCCAGGATCGAGAGCTTGGCGAACAGCCCGTTCATGCCCCCCACCGGGCAGAGGAACCGGCACCAGAAGCGCCGCTCGAAGGCCAGCGAACCCAGCACCGCCCCGGCCGTGATCAGCAGCAGCAGGCAGCTGCTCAGCCAGGCGGTGTTCTCCAGGTCCCACACCTCCTCCCAGAGCAGGATCAGGGCGAAGCCGGCCGCCAGCAGCGGCGCCCCCCAGAGATCGCTGTCGCCCCGCGGCCAGGGGCGCGGGCGCCAGCCCAGGGCGCGGGACAGGCGCTGGCTGATCTCCCCCCACACCATGAACGGGCAGAAGGAACACCAAACCCGCCCCACCAGCGGATAGCCGACCAGGATCAGGGGCCACCACCAGGCCCAGAACAGATTCAGGGCACCGTTCTCGCTCCGCTCCTGGGGACCCTGCCAGAGCCACAGGTTCACCAGCACGAACACCCAGCTCACCAGACCGAACAGCAGCGCGTTCCACAGCCGTGGCTCGCGCATCCAGAAGCGCAGCCGCGGTTTCCAGCGCCACAGATCGAAGCGCGCCCGCGCCGCCCGCGAGCCGGTCCAGAACACCTCCTCGGGCAGCGTGGCGGGCAGATCGGCCTGGCCGGTGCCCTGACCGGCGGTCTGGTCGGAGGCGCTCTGGCGCAGGGCCCGTTCGATCAGGCCCTCCAGCTCCCGCAGGTTGCCGGGGAAATCGTGGCTCTGCAGCCGCTTCACCACCGCCTCGTTCACCTGGGGCGGGCGGCTCCAGCCCAGGCCGCGCGCCTGCTGACGGATGCCGTAGCGGAGCCACTCCCCCAGGTCCTGACGCCGCACCCGCAGCGGCGGCACCCGGATCACGGTGGCGCAGCGGTCAAACTCCGGCAGGGCCGATTCGGTGGTGCAGAACAGCCGTCCGCCGAACTGCCGCTCCCGGCTGCCGGCTCCCGGCGCACGCCAGCGCCCGCTGCGCAGCAGGTCAAGCAGCCGGGGGCGAAGCCGGGGATCGGCGCGATCGAGATTGTCGATCAGCAGAGCGCCGTCGCCGAGGCAGTCGAGCAGGGAGCCGTCGCCGCCGCTGGAGGCGCTGCCGAACAGGGCGGCGCCGTCGTCGCCCAGGGTGGCGGCATCGATGCGGGCCATCAGCCGCCGGCGCCGCGGGCTGCCGAAATGGATCAGGGCGGCCAGGTTGTCCTTGCCCAGGCCCGGTTCACCGCTGATCAGCACCGGCCGCGCCTGCGGATCGGCGGCCGCCTCCCGGATGGCCTCCCGCAGGCGCACGGCGTAGCGGCTGCTGCCCACCACCCCGCGTCGGGCCCGGCCGAGCAGGTGGGGGGCCAGCTTCAGCAGGCACGCCTCCCGAGACCCCACGCCGTCGGGGTGACGGTCGCTCTGCCCCCCGGAATCCCCCCCGGCATCTGCGGCCGCTGAAGCCGCTGCCGGATCGTCCGCGCCGCTGTCCGCCATCCGCGCTCCATCGTCGACGCTGTCCCGATTGTGTGGTCCCGCTCCTCACCCGGCAGCCCCCATAGGCTGGCCACCGCCCCATCCGCGGCTCCCGTGACCCTCACCCTCTACGGCGGAGCCCGCACCCGGGCCTCCATGCCCCGCTGGTATCTGGAGGAGAAGGGCATCCCCTACCGCTATGTGGAGCTGGATCTGCAGGCGGGCGAACACCGCCAGGCCGCCTTCACCGCCATCAACCCCTTCGCCAAGCTGCCGGCTCTGGAGGACGACGGCCTCGAAGCACCCGGGGGCGGACCGCTTCGGCTGTTCGAGAGCGGTGCCATCCTGCTCCACCTCGCCGAGCGATTCGGTGGCGAATTCACGGGCGCCGCGGTCGGCGGCCAGGACCAGGCGGCCGCCCGGCGGGCGCTGGTGGCCCAGTGGCTGCTGTTCGCCAACGCCACCCTGGCGGTGGCCCTGTTCGTGCCCAGCAACCGGGAGCGGGAATTTCCGCGGCTGATGGACGTGCTCGACCAGCAGCTGGCCGGCGGCCGGCCGCTGGTGGGCGAGGCCTGGGGCGCCGCCGACTGCGCAGTGCAGGCCTATCTGGCCTATCTGCCGATCTTCTTCCCCCAGATCGATCTCAGCCCCTGGCCCCACGTGCAGGCCACCATCACCACCACCCAGGCCCGGCCCGCCTACCAGCGGGCGATGGGCAGCCGGTGAGCGCACCCGCGGCGGCGGCTGTGGCGGTGGCGACAGGGGTGGCCCCGTTTGCTTGGGGCGGCGAGCGGCTGGAGCTGCTGGCGGAACGGGCGATCTGGGATCCCCACCGGCGCATACTGCTGCTGGCCGACCTGCACCTGGGCAAGGCGGAGAGCTTCCAGGCCCTGGGCATTCCCCTGCCCAGCGACGGCGACGCCGCCAACCACAACGCCCTGCTGGAGCTGGCGGCGCGGCGGCGCCCGGAGCAGGTGATCGTGCTGGGCGACCTGATCCACAGCCGGCTGGGACTCACCGCTGAACTGCGCGCCAAGCTCGCGGCCCTGCCGGAACTGCTCGGCTGCACGCTGCGCCTGATCGGCGGCAACCACGAGCGGGGCAGCTGGATCGCCGGCCTGGTCCAGGAACCCAGCCAGGCCCTGGGGCCCTGGTGGCTGAGCCACGAACCGGAGGCGCGCTCCGGCCTGCTCAACCTCTGCGGCCACCTGCATCCGATGACGCTGCTGGGCGGCAACGGCGACCGGCTGCGGCTCCCCTGCTTCAGCTACTGCGCCCGCACCCAGCGGCTGGCCCTGCCCGCCTTCGGCGCCCTCACCGGCGGCATGCCCCTGCCCCGGCACGAACGCCAGTGGCTGGTGGCCGATGGGGCCGTGCTGGAGGTGCCCCGTGGTCGCAGCGGGCGACGGTGACCGTGACCGGCCGAGGCGCTCAGTCGTAGCCACATACCCACAGCGCCAGGCCGCCAGGAGGGCAACGGATGAGCAACCAGGGATCAGCTGCCAATGGCGCCGCCCCTCGCTGCCGCTCAGGCCTCGGCGGCGAGGGCACGCACCACATCACCGCGGGTGAGCACCCCCACCGGCCGGCGGGCCCCATCCAGCACGAACAGCCGCTGGGTGCCACCCTCATGCAGCTGGCGTGCAGCGGCCGGCAGCTGCAGCTCGGCGGCGCAGCTGTGGGGGTGCCGGTTCATCACCTCGCCGACGGTGCTGCCCAGCACCTGGTGCACCTCCCGTTCCCAGCTGAGGGGATTGCGCAGGTAGATCACCGCATCGAGAAGCATCACGTAAGGACCGGGCTGGAAACCGCTCTCGCGCACCATCAGGTCCTGCTCGGTCAGTTCCCCCACCAGCGCACCGGCGGCATCCACCACCGGCAGGCCGCTGATGTGGTGATCGCTCATCAGCTTGACGGCGTTCTGCAGGGGCGTGTCGACCGTGACACTGAGCACCGGGGTGGTCATCACGGCGGAGACGGGCTGTTGCACCACGGCGGCAGGGGGAGCGGAAGAGCGGTGGGGGCATTCTGGGCCTGGGCCGGAGCCCCACTTCACAATGGGCAGGCCAGCAGCCGCACGCAGGGATGGGCCGCCTCCAGCACCCGCTCCACCCCGCGGCCAGCACCCGCCTCGTGGCCGATGGCCTCACCGTCGGGCGGGCGGTGCTGGGGCTGCCGCTGATCCTGGCCCTCGGCGCCGGCCAGGCGGCGCTGGCCTGGTGGCTGCTGCTGCTGGGGGGCCTGAGCGACGGGGCCGATGGCTGGTTGGCCCGCCGCGCCGGCGGCGGTTCCACCTGGGGCGCGCGCCTCGATCCCCTCACCGACAAGATCCTGATCGCCGCTCCCCTGCTCTGGCTGGGCGCTCAGCCCGCCTGGCCGCAGCAGTTGCCCCTCTGGGCGGTCTGGCTGCTGCTGGCGCGCGAGCTGCTGGTCTCCGGCTGGCGCTCCGGCGCCAGCGGCGGCGGCCCTGCCTCCATGGCCGGCAAGGCCAAGACCGTGCTGCAGTTCACCAGCCTGCTGCTGCTGCTCTGGCCCACCGGCTGGCCGCTGGCCCCGGCACTGCATCCGCTGGGCTGGTGGCTGTTCTGGCCCTCGCTGCTGCTGGCGCTCAGCTCCGCCCGGGGCTACCTGATCAGGCCAGCAGCACCTCGTCACCGCTGAAGTCGGGGGCGCTGCTCTGGCGCAGGGCGTAGTCGTTGGCGTAGCTGTCGGCGAGGGTGGCCTCGAGGTCGAACAGCGGCTCCCAGGCCAGCTCCCGACGCACCCGGGTGATGTCGGTGAGGAAGTGGGCCAGGCGCAGGGGGAAGGCCTTGCGGGCCTTTTTGTCCAGGCCGGAGGGATCGAAGCTGCGGATCTCGACGCCGGCGGGATCGACTCCGGCGGCACGGGCGGCGGCGGCAACCAGGCCCCTGAAGGTCACGCCCTGGCGGCCGGTGCAGTTGTAGATGCGGTTGGCCGCCGCCTCCACCTCGATGCAGCGGGCCATGGCGGTGGCCAGATCCCTCACGTGGCCCAGCTGGGTGATCGTGCTGCCGTCGCCGGGCAGGGGCACGGGGCGCCCATGCACGATGCGATCGAAGAACCAGCTCTCCACCGGGTTGTAGTTGCCCGGACCGACGATGTAGGTGGGCCGGAAGCTGGTGAAGGCGATCCCCCTACGGCGCAGCCAGTCCTCCGTTTCGGCCTTGCCGGCATGGCGGCTGGCGGGATCGGTGGGGCTGTCCTCATCGAGGGGCCAGAGCTCGCTGTCGGCGTAGACCCCGGCTGAACTCACGTACACGAAGCGATGCTGCGGCGCCTCGGTGCGCTCGATCACCGCGCGGGTATCGGCGAGGGTGCGGCCGGAGCTGTCGACGATCACATCGAAGCGCCGGCCCTGCAGCGGCTCCAGCCCTTCCGGTGTGCTGCGGTCACCCACCAGGTGCTCCACCTGCGCCGGCAGCGGATTGCGGCCGCGGGTGAACAGGGTGAGCTGGTGCCCGGCCGCGTGCAGCAGCTCCACCAGTGGTTTGCCGACGAAGCGGGTGCCGCCCATCACCAGGATCTTCATGCTGCAGCGGGCCGCCGGGCCGTCCGAACTGGGCGCCATTCAAGCCCCGCGGACTCAGCCGGCAGCCAGCAACCTGGCCCACAGGGGCACCGTGACCAGGGCCAGCAGGGTGCTCCAGAGCACCAGGGCCGCGGCCTCCACGACCCCCGCATCCGCGTCCGATCCCCCGTCTGGGGCCCTGCCATGGGCAGCCGCCTCCGAGAGCAGCAGCACCGCCACGGCCGTGGGCGCCGCCGCCTGCAGCACAACTGCCGAGCGGGCCGGCTCCTCCATCCCCAGCAGCTGCACGGCCGCCAGCAGCAGCAGGGGAAACACCAGCAGCTTCACCAGCAGAGCCGGCAGCAGGCGCAGCGGCAACCGGGCCCCGAGCGCCGGTGCCAGCCGCAGCCCCACCACCACCAGGGCCAGCCAGATCACCAGCCGCGCCGGCCACCACAGGGCGGAGGCCAGGGCCTCGCGCCAGGGGGTCCACTGCAGCAGCAGCGCCCCCAGCAGGCCCCGCGTCGCCGGACTGGCCGCCATCGCCCG
>JBFLKL010000316.1:0-4540 GCA_040883175.1 Synechococcaceae cyanobacterium
CAAGGCCAAGGCTGAAAAGCTTCTGGCCGATTCCAAGGGTTGAGCCCTTGCGGTTGTCCTGAGGAGCACAAGTCATGACTCTCACCCTGCGCGTTCTGGCTCCTGACCAGAACGTCTTCGATGGCAGCGCCGATGAGGTGATCCTGCCCTGCACCACCGGCCAGATGGGCATCCTGCCTGGCCACATCACCCTGCTCACCGCCCTGGACACTGGCGTGATGCGCCTGCGTGCGGGTGCCGAGTGGACGACCATCGCCCTTCTCGGCGGTTTCGCCGAGGTTGAAGCGGACGAAGTCACCGTGCTGGTGAACGGCGCCGAGCTTGGCAGCCGCATCGATGCCACCGCAGCAGAAGCCGCTTTCGAAACGGCCCAGCAGATCGCCAAGGGCTACGAGGGCCAGCCCCCCAGCACTGAGAAGATCAAGGCCGGCCGGGATCTGGCCCGTGCCAGGGCCTGGCTTCAGGCCAGCATGGCCGACTGAACGATCCGTCCATCTCTCTCCCCCATCCCCCAGCCGGGATGGGTTTTTTGATGGACACGCTTTTCTGCTCGCCTCAGCTGTGTTGATCGCCATCGGCTGCGGGCAGGACCCTAGGCATGAAAAAGCGCCCCGGATGGGACGCCACAGCATTGGCTGCGAAAAAGCGGCAGTCGCTGACAGAGTCAGGCAGTACCGCAGAAGGTGACATCGGGGAAGCGGGCCTTCGCCTCGTCCAGGCTTTTTCCTTTGCCTTCCTCCTGCCAGTAGTTGATCACTTCGGTGGCCTGATTGAGGATCTCCACCCGCTCGTTATCGGTGATCCAGCTCTTGGCCTCCAGCTCCGACTTCAGGGTTTCCCAGGCATCGTCCCTGGGCCAGAAGAAGTAGGCAGTGAGAGGGCTGGGGCCACCGCCCACGATCTGGTCCACAGCCAGGGCGACGTTGTCGGGCAGCCAGAGGATCTTGAGCAGGAAACGGCCCTCATCGGCCTTCGGGGTGTAGCCGGACGGAACCCCGTCGGCATCGATCGTGGCGCCAGCAAGGGCCGAACTGCCGGTCCGCAGCACTGGACGGCCCTCGGTGGCGGTGCCTGCGGGGACAGCTTCAGTGGCGGGAACCACCTCGGGCACCTCGCTCACGGCAGCGCCGGCGGCGCTCTCGGTGGCTGTCATGGTGTCTGCGATCAAGACAGAGATTCAAACGTTTAACCTACCAGCCGCTCCGTCAAGCACCCTGTCGCTCGCCCCACGATCCCGTCCGGCCGAAGCGACGCTGCCGGAGTCCGCGCCGAGGGCCGTCCTCCTGTTCGACATCGACGGGGTGGTGAGGGACGTGGCGGCCAGCTATCGCCGCGCCCTGGTCGAAACGGTGCACCACTACAGCGGCTGGCGGCCGGATGCCGCCTGCATCGACGCCCTCAAGGGCGAGGGCCGCTGGAACAACGACTGGGAGGCCAGCCTGGAGTTGCTGCGCCGCCACGGCCACGATCCCCTGCCTGAATTCGGCGCGCTGGTGGCGGTGTTCAGCGGCTTCTATTTCGGCGGCGACCCGGACGGTGACCCGCGGCAGTGGCGTGGTTTCATCGGGGACGAGCCCCTGCTGATGGATCGCTCCAGCTTTGACCACCTGACCCGGGCGGGCATCGCCTGGGGTTTCGTGAGCGGTGCCGAGCCTGCCTCCGCCCGTTACGTGCTTCAGCGCCTCGGCCTCACGAACCCACCGCTGGTGGCCATGGGGGATGCGCCTGACAAACCCGATCCCACCGGATTGCTGCGGCTGGCCAGGGTTCTGGGGGGGGGACCGGGACCACTGGCACCCCCCGTGGCCTACCTGGGCGACACGGTCGCCGATGTGCTCACCGTGCACAATGCCCGGCGGGCCTGCCCGAGCCAGCGCTTTCTCAGCCTTGCCGTCGCCCCGCCCCATCTGCACAGCCAGCCCGAGGCCCGCCGCATCTACGAGCGGAGGCTGACCAGCGCCGGCACCGACGCCGTGATCGAGCACAGCACCGCCGCCCTCGGGGCGCTCCAGGGGCTGCTGTCCTAACCGCGCTGCATGGCCGCCGCAGCCTTGAGGGCGGCGGCGGTGAGCACCTCATGGCCGTGATCGGTCACGGCCACATCGTCCTCGATGCGGATGCCGATGCCCTTCCAGCGCTCCTCGATGCTGGGTTGATCCTCCGGAACCGGCAGACGATCGCTCACGTACAGCCCCGGTTCGACGGTGAGCACCATGCCCGGCTCCAGCCGCTGGGGATGCTCTCCCAGCCGATAGGCCCCAACATCATGCACATCGAGCCCGAGCCAGTGGCCGGTGCGGTGCATGTAGAGATGCCGGTAAGCGCCCCGCTCCACGATCCCATCCACCTCGCCACGGAGCAGGCCGAGCTCCACCAGACCCTCCACCAGCACCCGTACGGCGGTGTCGTGCACCCCCTCGGCCGTCTGTCCGGGCGCCACGGCCGCCACAGCCGCCTCCTGGGCCGCCAGCACGAGCTCGTAGAGCTGCCGCTGCTCGGCCGAGAACCGCCCGTTCACCGGAAACGTGCGGGTGATGTCGCCGTTGTAGTAATCCTCCAGCGAGCAGCCGGCATCGATCAGCAGCAGATCGCCATCGCGCAACAGAGCGTTGTTGGCCGTGTAATGGAGCACGCAGGCGTTGTCGCCGCCGGCGACGATCGAGCCGTAGGCCGGACCTCGGGCTCCCCGCTCCAGGAAGTGCTGCTCGATCACCGCCTGAACCTGGCGTTCGCTGAGGCCAGGGCGGGCCACCTCCCTGGCGAGTTCATGGGCCTCGGCCGAGATGCGGCAGGCCTCCCGGATCCGCTCCAGCTCGTCGGGCTGCTTGCGCAGCCGCAGTTCGTGAAGCATCGGGCAGGGAGCCACGAGCCCCAGGGCAGCCGCGCCGCTGCGGGGCGCCCGATCCAGCTGCCGTGCCCAGGCGGAGAGCACCAGCGGTTCAACCCTGGGATGTCTGCCGACGCGGAAGGCGATGCCCTCGGCGCCGATCAGGTAGTCGGCCAGTCGCTGGGGCAGCTCGTCGAGGGGATGGGCGAGGTCGGCGCCGAAGTGCTCCACGGCCCCTTCGGTGCCCCAGCGGAAGCCGGTCCAAACCTCGGCGCTGGCCTCCCTGGGCTGCACGAACAGCACGAAGCGCTCCCCCGGCTGGCGATGGGGCAGCAGCAGAGCCACCGCATCGGGCTCATCGAAGCCGGTGAGGTACCAGAAATCGCTGTTCTGACGGAACGGATGGTCGCAGTCGGCATGGTGCGTGACCAACGGTGCGGCCGGAATCACCGCCGCCACTCCCCCGAGCCGCTCAAGGAAACCCTGGCGACGCTGGCCATGAATCGACGTCAAATGCACCCCCTCTCAAGCCAGGTCCGAGGGGCAGTCTGGAGCAAGCCTCGCCACAACCGATTAAATGGTGTGATGGCCAAGGGCCCCACCACCCCATGAACGACCTGCTGGTCCTGGCCCTGCTGGTGCTGGTGGTGCTGGCCGGCTCGGCCCTCTGCTCCGGAGTGGAGGCTGCTCTACTCACGGTGAACCCGGTGCGCATCCACGAACTGGCGCAACGGCCGCGGCCGGTGAGAGGGGCTCTTCGGCTGGAACAGCTACGGCAACGGCTCGGCCGCACCCTGGCGGTGCTGGTGATCGCCAACAACGGCTTCAACATCTTCGGCAGCCTGATGCTGGGTGCCGTCGCCGCCCAGGTGTTTCAGCGGCGGGGCATCGAAGCCCTTGCCCTGCCCCTGTTCTCGGTGGGACTCACGGTGCTGGTGATTCTGCTGGGGGAAATCCTGCCCAAGGCCCTGGGCAGCCGCCTGGCCCTGCCGGTGGCCCTGGCCAGCGCACCGCCCCTGCACCTGCTGGGCATGCTGATGCGGCCCCTGGTGCTGCTGCTGGAGCAGCTGCTGCCGGCGATCACCGCCGAGAACGAACTCAGCACCGACGAGAACGAGATCCGTCTGCTGGCCAGGCTGGGTTCGCAGAAGGGGCAGATCGAGGCCGACGAGGCGGCCATGATCGCCAAGGTGTTTCAGCTCAACGACCTCACCGCCAGGGATCTGATGACCCCGCGGGTGGCCGCGCCGACCCTGGCGGCAACTGAGCGGCTGGAGCTGGCCGGCCCCCAGCTGCTGGCCACCCCCGCCCCCTGGTGGGTGGTGCTGGGGGAGGAGGTGGACGAGATCGTTGGGGTGGTGAGCCGCGAACGGCTGCTGACCGCCCTGCTGCAGGGCCAGGGTCAGCGGACGCCGGCTGACCTGAGCGAACCGGTGGAATACGTGCCGGAGATGATCCGCGCCGATCGCCTGCTCACAGGTTTCAGGCGCAACAGCGGCGGTGTGCGCGTGGTGGTGGATGAGTTCGGGGGCTTCGTGGGGGTGATCGGCGCCGAGGCGGTGCTGGCGATGCTGGCCGGCTGGTGGCGCCCCCCGCAGCACACCGACCAGGAGGCGGGCTGATGGCCCGGAGGCAGACCACGGGCCGGCCCTCGCCGGGCGGCGCTGCGGCAGTTCCCACGCCCACGGAGCGCTGCCGGCTGCTGCTGGGGCA
>JBFLKL010000317.1:0-13919 GCA_040883175.1 Synechococcaceae cyanobacterium
ACAGCGCTGGACAGTGATGGGCAGAGAAACACCTGGCCGAAGCCCCGCACCACTCCCGGCAGCAGGCTGGCCAACCCCGCAGCCGGGGGGGTGAGGGCGGCACCCTCCACGAGGGCCAGGGCGGGATGATCCGAGGCCATCACCACAGCCAGCAGGAGCCAGGTCACCAGGCAGAACGGCAGCGTGAGGGGCGGCAGGCCGAGGTGCTTCAGCAGCCATCGCCCCAGGCTTTCGACCACCAGCGTGGTGAGGGCCGCTCCGGCGGCCACCGACAGTGACCAGACCAGGAGATCGGGCGCGGCATCGAAGCTGGCGAAGGCGGCCACTGCACTGCCCACCAGCGCACCGTTGAAGCCGTAGATGCCGTTGAGCCGCGCTGATCGGTCGCAGCCGATCACACGCGCCGTGGCGTTCGCGGCGGCGATGCCGAGGGCGGAGAGGAACCCCATGACGGGCGATTGCCACAAAAGCGCCAGCAGCAGCAGCAGGCCGCTCACCGGGTTGTTGATGAAGATCACCTGGCCCAGGCTGCGCAGGCCCATGACCAGGATCGTGGCGGGGCGATGGCCACCCAGGAGGCGGCTGAACTGCGGCAGGGTGCCTGCCGTCGGCAGCCATGGCATGCCGAACGGTTTCGCCGCGGTGGCCGGGGTGGTGTCGAGAAAGGTGGCCAGCAGGGCGAAGGCCTGGTTCTGGTCGGCAGCGTTTGCGTCAGACATGGGGAAGCGGGTGGTGATCCCGGTGACAGGCGCTGATGGAGACGACGCAAGGGCCTGGGGTTCGCGGATGACCCCGCAGCCCGGCGTCGCCGTGGCTCATCCGTTGAACCATGGGCAGGAGGTGCGAGACGGTGCTGGGAGAAGGGTTGGCTGCGGGGCCCTCCTGCTGTGGCAAAGGTATGGATGGGAAGAGGGTTTGAGCTGTTGATCAGCCAAGCTGTTGATCATCCCAGCATCATGACACCGCCGAACGGGGCCAGTACCGTTGATTGTTAACGTCAGGATTGTTCGCACCGGATCTGAACCATCAACAAGGGCGGAATGGCTGGCCTCACGATTGAGTCAGGCTGGCTTGATTCCTGCCTGGCTTGAATCCTGCCTTAGTTGAATGCGGGCTGGCTTGGATGCTTGGAATCGCATGAATCGGGTGAAGTGGATGGTGCCACCCGCCCTGGTTCTCGATCGGGGGTGACTGAGCAGACCACCGGTCAGCCCGGCCGGATCCTTCCCGGACCTCCATCGTTCCGATGGGTTGCCGGTGGCATCCAGCCCCGTGCCGCTCCGGTGCTGAACGACTCCGGAGTCGTCCAGCACCAGAACCGGAATACGCGGCAGAATCCCTGTGCGCCATGCCCTGTTCAACCCTGCTCAGCAACCTGGTTGAGAACTCAGATGAACAACGCAATGACAGCCCGGGATGTGTGCGAGCGCCTCGCGCTTGAGCCCAACCAGACCTGTGGTTTCGTTCGGTCAACCTATTCCAGTCCGCTGAAGGTGCCTCAGGGGACTTTGCCCAGTCCATTCGATGAGGCACGGCCCGTCGGCTCGGCGCTGTATTTCCTCGTCACGCCAACAGCCCCTGTCCGTCTGCACCGCATCCGCAACGATCAGCTTTACCACTATTACCTCGGCGATCCGATCGAACTGCTGCTTCTGAGGCCCGATGGAACCACCGATCACGTCGTGATCGGCCCGGCCCTGGCTGAGGGACAGCACGTGCAGTTTCCGATTCCCGGGGGCACGTTTCACATGGCCCGGCTCCTTGGCGACGGCAGCTGGTTCCTCGGCGGCAGCACCGAGTGGCCCGGAGTGCTGCCGTCCGATGTGGAGATCGGGGATGGGGAGGAGCTGGCTCGGCGCTATCCCGAGGCGGCTGAGCTGATCCGATCAGCGGCATGCCCACTCGCCTAGACCCCGTTGCCACCCCCATGCACCGGTCGGACGAGGCTCGGGTGTCTGCTCACTCCACCGGCCGGCGCCCCTCGAAGGCCCGGGCCAGGGTCACCTCGTCGGCATACTCCAGTTCACTGCCCATCGGCAGGCCGTAGGCGATGCGGCTCACCCGTGTGAACGCGCGCAGCAGCCGCGCCAGATAGAGGCTGGTGGTGTCGCCCTCCACGCTGGGGGTGAGGGCCAGGATCACTTCCTCCACCGGCGGCTCGATTGGCGCGGGCTCCTGGTGCCCTGCCGCCCCGCCCTGTCTGGCCACCCGCTTCACCAGCGGCTGGATCTGCAGCAGCTCCGGTCCGATGCCGTCCATCGGCGAGATCAGTCCGCCCAGCACGTGATAGCGGCCGCGATATTCGCGGGTGCGCTCCATGGCCAGCAGGTCGCGGGAGTCGGCCACCACGCAGATCTGGCCGTTGCCGCGTTCCGGATTGCGGCAGATCTCGCAGAGTGGTTCGGCCGAGAGGTGGAAGCAGCAGCGGCACTGGCCCACCTGGCTGCGGGCCGCCAGAAGGGCGTCGGCGAAGCTGCGGATCTGCTCCTCCGGCTGCCGCAGCAGGTGGAGGGCCAGCCGCTGGGCCGTGCGCGGACCGATGCCCGGAAGCCGCTCGAACTGCTCGATGAGCCGGGCCAGTGGGCGCGTGTAGCCGCTCAGCGCTGTGCTGCTGCTGTGCGGAATGTAGGCGGCGCGGCCAGCAGAATGGCAGCACCGCCCCTGCCTCCGTTCCGCCCGGGCCTCTCCCCACCATGACGCCGACCCGATCGCTGCTGCCCCAACCCCTGATCCGCGCCCTGGTGGCCCTGCTGCTGGCGGTGTCGCTGGTGGGCTGCAGCGCGGCGGCGGCTGGTCTGAACAGCTATCAGAGCCCGGACGGCCGCTATGCCTTTCTGTACCCCACCGGCTGGACCCGGGTGCAGGTGAGCGGCGGTCCCCAGGTGGTGTTCCACGACCTGATCAACAGCGATGAAACCCTCAGCCTGGTGGTGTCGGAGGTGAACGCCGACAATGACCTCAGGGATCTGGGCAGCGCCGTGGCGGTGGGAGAGCGCCTGCGCCGCAACGTGATCGCCCCCGAGGGCAGCAACCGTGCGGCCGAACTGCTGCAGGCCGATGAGCGCCAGGAGGGCGGTCGCACCTTCTACGACCTGGAATACGCGGTGCACCTGCAGGACCGGGATCGCCACGAGCTGGCCACGGTGGTGGTGGATCGTGGCCGCCTGTACACCTTCGCCGCCAGCACCAATGAGATCCGCTGGCGCAAGGTGAACGATCTCTTCCACCAGGTGGTGACCTCCTTCACCCTGCTGGTGTGAGCCCCGACCCCGGGTGCGATGCCGATGTGGTGGTGGTCGGTGCCGGTCTGGCCGGCGGGCTGCTGGCCCTCGAGCTGGCCGAGCGGGGCCTGGCCACCGAGCTGATCGACCCCCAGATCGATTCCGTGCATCTCTTCGGGGATTCCCCCGATGGCACCACCGCCGGGCCGATGGCCAGTGCCACGGCCCTGAGCTATGGGGCCATGGCGCCCTGGGCGGCGCCGCTGACGGCCATGGGCTGCCTGATCCGCGGTGCCCCCGGCCGCTGGCGCCAGCTCCAGCACCGCCACGGACCCCTGGGCTGGGAGCCCGCCTGGTTCCGGCCCGTGGGCGAGGGGGCACCGCTGGGCGGCCTCCTGCCCCTGCCCTGCAGCCGGGTGCGGGCCCAGCTGCTCTGCGGCCGCTGGCCCGAGGTGCTGCGCGCAGCGGGGGTGGGGCTCGTCTCGGATCGGGTGATGGCAGTGGAGCCGGCCCCCGGCGGCGTGGACGGCTGGTTACTGCAGCTGCACCAGGGCACTCCGCGCCGCGTGCCGCAGGTCGTGCTGGCCGCCGGCGCGGGTTGCCGGGCCCTCTGGCCGGCCCTGCCGGAGCGGTTGCGGGTGAGCTGGGCCGGGGTGCTCGAGCTTGAGCACCGCCCTGGCCCGGGGCCTGCTGGCGGCGGCTTGCGGCTGCCGGCACGGTTCAGCCGTCTGGCACTGGAGGCCCGTGCCGCCGAGCTGCATGGGGAGGCCTGGGTGGTGGATCCGGGCCTGCTGAGCTGGGGGGCTGGCTGGCTGGCTGGCCAGATCAGCCTGCTGCGTCCCGCCCTCGAGCCGGGTGCGCCGCCCCCTGCCGACCTGCAGGAGAGACGCCTGCGCCAGGCCCTGAGCGCCATCGATGGCGCCCTGGCCAGCTGGCCAGGGCGCTTCCGTCAGGTGCCGGTGAGCTTCTGCCCAGGTGGTCTGCCGCTGGTCGGGCCGTTGGCGCCTCCGGGCCTTTGGCTGTTCAGCGGTTTCAGCGGCGCCTTCGCCCAGGTGCCTGTGCTGGCGCCGCTGCTCGCGGACTGGGTAGCTGCCCGGTGTCGGGCTGTCCATGGCCTGGCGCGGAATCCGAGCCAGGTCTGCCGGCGTCTGGAGAGGCTGGGGGTGCTGCCGGATCAGTAGGTGTACCGGCCGTCGTCCCGGTCGGCTCCCCTGCCGGGCGGTTCCGGCCAGGTGGCCTCCCAGTAGCTGATGCCGTTCAGATAGAAGGGGTAGCCGTCGAGCCGTTCGATCTGGAGTTCAGTGGTGCCCATGGCTGTGATCAGGCCGCCCAGCTCCATGGGCCCGAGGTCGGTCTGGATGTCCTTGCTGACCGCAGCGAGCACCATCGGCAGCCGAACCAGCTGGTCGGGCCGGGTGAGTTTGCGGAACAGGGCATGCAGCGCCAGTTGCTGGCGCTCGATGCGGCCGATGTCGCCCATCTCGTCATGGCGGAAGCGCAGGAAGCCCTCCAGATCCCTGCCCCGCAGATTCTGCAGGCCGGGCTGCAGATCGATGGTCAGGCCCTGGCTGTTGTCCACGTAGTACATCCGCTTGGGCACATCCACCTCGATGCCGCCCACGGCATCAGCCATGCGCCGGATCGCCGAGAGGTTGACCACCACGGTGTGGCTGATCGGCCGGCCCATGCGGCGCGAGAGTTCCCGCTTCACCAGCTCGCTGCCACCGAGCGGGTAGAGCGCATTCACCTTCTGAGGTCCGTAACCCTCAGCCTCGATGTAGGTGTCGCGCGGCACCTGGGTCACCCTGGTGGTGCCCCCGTCGATGCGCACGCTGGCGATCACGTCGGTGAGACCGCCCTCCGCATCGGTGCCGAGCAGAAGGATGTTCTGATCCCCCACCCGGCTCCAGGCGGCGAAGGGATTGATGATGCGCTGGTTGTGCTCCAGCGGCATCTCGCTCAGCCACTCCGAGAGCGGCATCGAGAGCAGCAGACCACCACCCAGGCCGAGCGCCATGGCCAGCAGCACCGGCCCTCGGCGTCCTCGCCTGCGTGTCCTTTGACCTGCCGCACGGCTCATGGGACCAACGCTATGGCAGCTCCGATCCTCCGTGAGCGCCTGGTGCCGCTGCCCCAACCGGTCGGTTGTGGTTTTCATAGGGCCAACCGCTCACCGCTGCGCAGACCTGCCTGCACCCGCCAGAGATTGGCGTAGGCGCCATCGCTGGCGATCAGTTCCTCGTGACGGCCGCTCTCCACGATCCGCCCCTGCTCCATCACCACGATGCGGTCGGCATGGCGCACGGTGGAGAGCCGATGGGCGATCACCAGGGTGGTGCGTTCGGCCGTGATCAGCTCCAGGGAGCGCTGGATGGCGGCCTCGGTGTCGTTGTCCACGGCAGCGGTGGCCTCATCGAGGATCAGCACCGGTGGGTTCTTGAGGATGGCGCGGGCCAGGGCGATGCGTTGGCGCTGCCCGCCGCTGAGCCGCTGCCCACGCTCGCCCACCACCGTGTCGTACCCCTGGGGCAGGGCAGAGATGAAGTCGGCTGCTTCGGCAAGCTGGGCGGCTCGCTCGATCGCCGCCCGTGGCGCCTTGAAACTGCCGTAGGCGATGTTCTCGGCCACGCTGCCGTGGAACAGGAACACCTCCTGGCTCACCAGGCCGATGGCCCGGCGCAGATCGTCCAGTTGCAGCGCGCTGATCGGCACACCGTCGAGGCGGATGCACCCGGCCTGGATCTCGTAGAGCCGCAGCAGCAGCTTGACGATCGTGCTCTTGCCCGAGCCGGTGGATCCGACGATGCCCAGGGTGCTGCCGGCCGGTACCTCCAGGCTGAAGTCATGCAGCAGGGGCTTGCGGCCGCTGTAGCTGAAACCCACCGCCTCGAAGCGGAGTTCGCCGTTCACCTGCTCCAGCGGCAGAGGCCGGCTGCCGCTGGGGATCGTGACCGGGGTGCCGAGCAGATCCAGCACCCGATCGGTGGAGGCCATCGCCCGCTGGTAATCATCCAGCGTGCGGCCCAGAGTCGTGAGCGGCCACAGCAGACGCTGGGTGATGAACACCAGGAAGGCGTAGCTGCCCGTGGCGATCTCACCGCGCCAGGCCTGAAGGCCGCCGATCACCAGGATGGCGATGAAGGCAAACAGGATCGCGTAGCGAATCAGCGGCACGAAAGCCGCCGAGAGGCGGATGGCGCGGCGGTTGGCCACCCGGTAGGCCTGGCTCTGCTCGCGCAGTCGGCCCATCTCGTGACGCTCGGCCACGTAGCTCTTGATCGTGAGCATTCCGCCCAGGTTGGTGCTCAGCCGGCTGGCCAGATCACCAGCCTGTTCCCGCACGGCGGCGTACCGGGGTGCCAGGCGCCTCTGGAAGCGCAGTGAGCCCCACAGAATCACCGGGATCGGCAGGAACGACACGCCGGCGACTCCTGGCGAGAGCACCACCATGGCGCCGCCCACCGCCAGCACCGTGGTGATCAGCTGCAGGATCTCGTTGGCACCGTGGTCGAGAAAGCGCTCCAGCTGGTTGATGTCGTCATTGAGCACGGCCATCAGCCGGCCGCTGCTGCGGGCCTCGAAGAAGGCCATGTCGAGGTGCTGCAGATGGTCGTAGGCCTCAAGCCGCAGTTCGTGCTGAACAGTCTGGGCCAGGTTGCGCCAGAGCACGCCGTAGAGGTACTCGAACAGCGACTCGGCACTCCAGATCAGGAACGACAGCACCGCCAGCAGTCCCAGCTGGGACGGCACACCGCTGAAGCCCAGGGCCGCCAGCCAGGAGCTGTCCTGCTGCACCACCACATCCACCGCCAGACCGATGAGCACGGGAGGCGCCAGGTCGAACAGCTTGTTGAGCACTGAGCAGAAGGCCGCCAGCCACACCAGTCGGCGGTGAGGCCGCAGGGGGATCAGCAGCCGGCTGAGGCCGCTGGCCCCGGAGGGGGGGCGCAGCTGGGCGGTCACCATGGACAGACGATCGATTGAGGGGAGTCCTGCCACGCCGCTTTGCGTGACGGGTGCAGGAAGGCCCCCGGCTGAGGTGCACTCCGCCGGGGGCCAGGGACGTGCTGAGGCAGGCTGCTCATAGGCGCCTGGGGCTCAGGGTTGGGTGCAGCTGGGCTGGGACGTGGTCACCAGCGGTTGCCGCCACCGCCACCGCCGTAGCCGCCGCCACCGCCGCCGCCACCGCGGTAGCCACCGCGGCCGCCGCCACCACCGCCTTCGCGGGGGGTGGCCTTGTTGACGCGGATCATGCGGCCCATCCACTCCACATCCTGGAGGTCATCGATGGCTTTCTGTTCGTCGGCCTCCTGGGTGAGTTCGACAAAGGCGAAGCCACGCTTGCGGCCGGTTTCGCGATCAAGCGGGAGGCTGCACTGACGCACCTCGCCGTACTGCGCGAAGAGATCGACAAGATCCTCCCGTTCGGCCTGGAACGAGAGGTTGCCCACGTAAATGGTCATTAATGAAGCAGAACCTGGAACTGGTCGTTGTGGATTCTTCTGATGTCGGGGTTCCGAGGGATGACCAGATGGACCTGTTGAAACAGATGGGGCTGCGGAGCAGAACGAGCGGCTCGACAGTTGGACCTGATGGGCAGATGAACCTGGGCGCGCCGCAGGAAGCCTGAACGCCATGGAATCGCTTGCGACTCTACGGCGCAGCTGGGCCGTGCATGGAGAACCGTGACGTGCTTCGGAAGACACCCTGAAGAAGCGCCGCCGATCCCCGGTACCATCCCATTGTCAGCGAATGCTGATCCGTCTGCTCCCTGTCTTCCGCCCCCTGCGAACCCCGTCATGACGGCCCCTGTCCCCTGGAGCCTTGCCTGGAGCGAGGATGGAGAACTGGCTCCGCAGGATCGCTTCGATCTGCTGCAGAGCCTGGTCCAGACGGAAGGTCTGGAGGTTCAGTGTTCTCTGATCGCCGTGGTGGAATCGATGGCCGCGG
Organism: Synechococcaceae cyanobacterium; assembly: GCA_040883175.1. Lineage (GTDB taxonomy): Bacteria > Cyanobacteriota > Cyanobacteriia > PCC-6307 > Cyanobiaceae > NIES-981. The sequence continues at coordinate 8,172 of JBFLKL010000317.1, forward strand.
CTGAGACGACCTCCATGTCCCTTGGGGAGGTCACCGGTCTGTGGTCCTGAGCCGGCTGATCTGGAGAGGCTTGCTCAGAACCCGCAGGTCCCGCAGGCTCTGAAACACCTCCTCAGGCATGCCACGGGGCAGATCCACCGTGCTGTGGGTGTCGAAGATCTGGATCCGGCCGATCGACTTGCCGTTGAGGCCGGTTTCATTGGCGATGGCGCCAACCAGGTTGCCCGGCTTGATGCGGTCCCGCCAGCCCAGTTCCACGCGGAAGCGCTCCATGTCGTCCTCCGGAGGACCATGGGGACGTTCGCCCCGGCCGGCGCGACGGGGTTCCCGGCCGACGCGATCCCGCCCCAGTCCCTCCCGGCCTGGACCCTGGGGCCGCACCGTGGTGAAGTCGTCGTTGCCCTGCAGCAGCAGGGATTTTCCAGCCAGGCTCAGTTCCAGGGCCGCCAGTGCCAGGCGCTCGGCACTGCAGTTCTGCTCCTGGGCCACCCGCTGGAGGATCTCGCTGAGCAGGGCGCTCTCCTCCTCACGACAGCTGCTCTGGTGCAGGGCACCGGTGAGGCGCTGGCGCAGGCGATCGAGTCGGTGCTGGTTGATGGTGGCGTTGCTGGGCACCTCCATGGGCTCGATCGGTTTGCCCGCCGCCCGCTCCAGTCCGCCCAGGAAGCGTCGCTCGCGGGGGGTGAGAAACAGGATCGCCTCGCCGCTGCGCCCGGCCCGGCCGGTGCGACCGATGCGGTGCACATAGGCCTCCCCGTCGAAGGGGATGTCGTAGTTGATCACCAGGCCGATGCGGTCCACATCCAGGCCGCGGGCGGCCACATCGGTGGCCACCAGCACGTCCACCTGGCCGCTCTTCAGGCGTTCGATCGTGCGCTCCCGCTGGGCCTGCGGCACATCGCCGTTGAGCACGGCCACGTCGTAGCCATGGGCCTCGAGGGATTCGGCCACCGTGAGGGTGATGGCCTTGGTGCGGGCGAAGATGATCACCCCCTCGCCGCCTTCGCTCTCGAGTACGCGCTCCAGGGCGGCCAGCTTGTGGGGAGCGGGCACTGTGAGGTAACGCTGACGGATGCGGCCCGCGTCGGCGGCCTTGGTGCGGATCGTGACTTCCGCCGGGCTGCTCAGATACTGCTGGGAGATGCGCCGGATCTCGGCCGGCATGGTGGCCGAGAACAGAACCACCTGGCGCTGCTCGGGCAGTTGCCCCAGCACCCACTCGACGTCGTCGATGAAGCCCATGCGCAGCATCTCGTCGGCCTCATCGAGCACCAGGGCTCGCAGGCCGGAGAGGTCGAGGGTGCCCTGGCGCATGTGGTCCATCACCCGGCCGGGGGTGCCCACCACGATCTGGGCGCCCCGTCGCAGCTGCTGAATCTGGTCGCGGAAGTCGGCACCGCCGTAGATGGCCACGGTGCGCACCCGCGGCATCTGGGCTGCATAGCTGTTGAACGCGGCCGCCACCTGCAGGGCCAGTTCCCGGGTGGGGGCCAGCACCAGCACCTGGGGGGTGCGCTGCTCGGGATCGAGGCGGGCCAGCATCGGCAGGGCGAAGGCCGCTGTCTTGCCGGTGCCGGTCTGGGCCTGGCCCACCAGGTCGCGGCCCAGCAGCAGCTCGGGGATGGCCGCCCTCTGGATCGGCGAGGGCTCCCGGTAGCCGATGGCGGTCAGGGCGCCCAGGAGTTCCGGAGTGAAACCGAAGGGGGCGAAGCCACTGGCCAGTTCGCCGCCCTCGGAGTCCGTGTTGCCTGATGGTGCGCTGGAGGGCCCTCGCTCACCGATCTGGCCGTGGATCGCCTGGCTGTCGCCGGGGTCGGTGGCCTGGGATGGCATGTCGATGGGGTCGGTGAGACCGCCGCCGTTGGTGGGTTCGATCAGGGAAGTCAAAAAGTGGTGCCTCGGGTGATGCGTGCAGCCCGGATCCCAGCGCCTGTGGGCCTGGAGAGTCCTTCAATGCAGGTCCGGCAGCTACCCAGAGGAGCTCCTTGGAGCCCTGCGAAACTTTCTGCCTTCTGTCTGCCTTGCCGTTGTCTGGCTGACCGTGAAACACGGCAGCCCAATGGAGAGCTGATAAGAAACCTTATCAGCTCTTGCCGCCCTCCTCGTGATGTGGTCCCGTCTCGCCCACATCCCCGCCGCCGCCGGTGGGCGCCAGCCGCTCTGGAATGGGCCCGCGGCCGTAGTCATCGGCCAGGCGCTCGATGTCGTCCTCGCTGAGCGGCGCGCCTCGCTGGACCTCGATGATCAGCAGGTCGCTGCCGCCGGCGCCGGCCCGGTGGATCGCACCGATCGGGATGAACAGCGTGGTGCCCGCCCTGGCCGCCACTTGCCGGCCGTCGCACTCCAGCCAGCCCTCTCCCTGCACCACAACCCAGTGTTCGCAGCGATGGCGGTGGCGCTGCCGGCTGATCCGCCGGCCGGCGCCGATGCAGAGCCGCTTCAGCAGGTAGCCGTCGCCCCGGCCGAGGGTTTCGAACCACCCCCAGGGGCGATCCTCCCGCTCGTTGCACTGGTCGGGCTGGGGCACGGGCTGGGGGCAGGGGGAACGAACAACGAGGAATCAGCTGATGGCCAGCTTCAGGCCGGCGTGATCAGCCAAGCCTGCTCACGCGCGCGCGTGAGGCCGGTGTAGATCAGCCGGGCGTCCCAGTCTCGGCCCGGCGGCAGCAGCAGCCACACCGAGCCGTACTGGCTCCCCTGTGACTTGTGCACCGTGAGGGCCAGGGCAGGCTCGGCCCGCCCCAGGAGGGCCGGATGCAGCAGCCGGCCACCGGTGAACAGCACCCGCCTCTCGGGGCCGTCACTCACCAGCACGCCCACATCGCCGTTTGCCAGCCCCTGTTCGGCCAGGTTGCGCTGGTTCAGCACCGGCGTGCCGATGGGCCAGTGGCCGATGGGCCCGCCGGCCGCCTCCCCCAGGAGCTGACGGTGCAGGCCCTCCACCCCCCAGGGCCCCTGGCGCACGGGCGTGAGCGCCACGCAGCGTTCCAGCTCGCTGAGCAGCGGTCCCATCGCCTCCTCCGGGAGCCCGTCATCGCCCGGCCGGGGCAGGGCCGCCGCCAGAGCGGCCAGTGCCCGCTGGTGCTGCCGCAGGGCTGTGATCGTGTCCGCAGGGGGCTGCCGGGACGGCGCCTGCCGCCAGTGCAGGTTGTCGCCGGGGGCCAGGGCCCGCAGCCGGGGGATGAGCATTGGCAGCGGTGCTGGGCCGGCGAGGCGGAGGTCGGCTGCCACCGAGGCGATCGCGCCGGCATTGCGGTAGGTGGTGCGCAGTTCCACGGCCGCCGGACCCAGCCGTGCCAGCCAGGGTTGCCGCATGAGCTCCTGCAGCACCGGTCCCGGTCCCACCGGCGGCAGCTGGTCCGGATCCCCCACCAGCACCAGCCGGCAGGCCGGCGGCAGGGCGTCGAGCAGGGCCGCCATCAGGGGGAGATCCACCATCGACAGTTCATCCACCACCAGCAGATCCAGCTCCAGCGGCCGCTGGGCATGGCGGGCGAAGCGCTCACCGCTGCTCTCCAGCAGGCGGTGCAGGGTGGAGCACGGGGCCGCCAGCAGGCGCTCTGCCAGTGCCGGGGGCAGCCGGCGGCCATCCCGCTCGATCGCCTCCCGCAAGCGCGCCGCCGCCTTGCCGGTGGGGGCCGCCAGCTGCAGCCGCAGCCCGGGCTGGTGCCGCAGGAGGGCAGCGACCAGCTGCACCACGGTGCTGGTCTTGCCGGTGCCGGGGCCACCGCCGAGCAGCAGCAGCCGCTGGCTGAGGGCTGTCACCACCGCCTGTTGCTGGGTGGCGTCGAGGCCCGCGGCCGCCGCCTCCCGGCGGGCCGCTTCCAGCGCCGGGGGTTGCGGCGCCTGTGGCAAGGGGTCATGGGCGCGCTGCACCAGCGCCGCAAGGGTGTGCTCCAGCTGGAGGTGCCAGCGGCGCCAGCGCAGCCGATCCCCCAGCAGTACCAGGGGCGCCTCCGGTGCGCGCTCGAGGGCGTCGGCCGGCACCGCCAGGGGGGAGTGTTCCAGGGCCGCGCGGTAGGCCTGGGGCCAGCCCCGGGGATCCAGCCCTTCCGGCGCTTCGCCGGCCAGATCCAGTTCGAGCTCGCCGCCCTCCAGTGCTGCCCCGAGGGCACGGATCAGCGCCTGCAGCCGTGGATCCTCGGCGGAGCCCGGTGCGCAGAGGCGCGGCAGGGCCTCGGCCAGGGCACTGGCCAGGATGCCGGCGGCCGGCGACCCCGGGATGGGCGACGTCATGCCCGGCCCTCCCGGAGCAGTGCATCGAGCGCCAGGAGCCGCGGCAGCGGCGGCCGCTCCACCAGCATCCCAGGCACCACGCCTCCCGCGCGGGCCAGGGTTTCGGCCTGGGCTGTGGCGCCGGGCACGCCGCGCAGGAATACGTAGGCGTAGCCGCCCAGGTGTCGCTCGGGGGTGTAGCCGGGCAGACGCCAGCGCAGGTAGCGGTGCAGCGCCACGAGGTAGAGGTGCGCCTGCAGGGGGTAGTGGCCGGCCGCCATCAGCTCCGCCATGGCCGCCAGGCTGTAGTGGGCCGGGCCGCAGGCCAGGGGTGCCCCGCCGGTATCGCGCTCGCCCAGCCAGTTGCTTTTCCAGTCGAGCACCCACCAGCGACCGTCCTGGCGGAACACCAGGTCGATGGAGCCGGTGAGGAAGCCGCGGCTGGCGATCTCGAGACTCCCGAGCCGGGCGGCGTAGGGCCGGCCGAACAGCCCGGCCGGGTGATCACGGAAGCAGCGCGCCAGAGCCTGGCTGCGCACCCGCGGTGGATTCCGGGCCGGGGCTGGCGTGCTGGCCGGCTGGCGGGGCACCGCCAGCGGCAGGTCGAAGTGCATCTCGTTGAGCCGCTGGCCGGCCCCCAGCTCGGCCAGCCGGAAGGCCCCCAGGGGACCGCCGAAGGGGGTGACCCTCAGCCGTTCCAGGGCGCTCGCCAGGGGGGTGGCCAGCTCCGCGGCGAGCCCGGCCCGCTCCAGCTCCTGGCGGATCAGGGCCAGGGGCTGCGGCGCATCGGGGCTCTGGCTGTAATCGAGCTGCTCGAGGATGCGGTGCAGGGCCTCGCCGGGTCCGGTGCCGCGGGGAAAGTCGGCCAACGGCCCCTGCCGTTCCCACGCGTCCGTTCCGGCGCTGTCGCCGATCGCGGCCTCATCCGCTGGAGTGTCACCGGTGGTGATGTCACCGGACCCATCGCTGGTGTCACGCCCCTCCTCCCGGGCTTCCGGCGCCAGGCTGCCGCCACCGTGGGCCCAGCTGGAGTAGCTGCTTCGGGCCCAGCTTGTGTCGAGTCGGTGGCGTGGCAGCGGGCCGGCCTGCAGCTCCCCCTCCGCTGCAGGAGGAGTCCAGCGCTGGGTGGGATCGGGCAGGCTCTCCGGCTCGATGTGGTGCAGCGGCAGCTCCGGTTTGCCGCGCAGGCCTTCCCCCGCCAGCAGCCAGGGGGCCAGGGGATTGGCGCCGTGGCGATCGTGGTGCCGCCAGCCCAGCACCAGCAGGTGGCGGGCCCTGGTGGTGGCCACGTAGGCCAGACGCTCCGCCTCCTGCTGCGCGGAGGCGAGGTCGTCCCGGGCCGCGCTGCGGCCCGTGCCCCAGTGGGGGGAGCGGTGCAGATCCAGGCGTGGGGCCGTGGCTCCCGGCGGCAGCCAGCGCCGCCCCAGCTCGCCGGCGCTGCGGCTGGGGGCTGCCGGCGCCCGCCACAGGTACGGGCAGATCACCACCGGATACTCCAGGCCCTTGCTGCGGTGCACGGTGACCACGGCGATG
>JBFLKL010000059.1:0-7282 GCA_040883175.1 Synechococcaceae cyanobacterium
CCTTGATCGCCCTGATCAACGGAGTCTACGGCCGCAGCGGCAGGCTGGCGTTGTTTGTCCTCACCATCGGTGTCTTCGCCGTGGTGGTTCTCAGCTTCGTCACCTGGGTGGATCGCATCGCCCGACTCGGCCGGGTGACCAACACGATCGACCGGGTGGAGAAAGCGGCCGCACGCGCCCTGCTGGAGCGCGGCTGGCATCCCACACTCCGTGCCAGACCCGCCGCCTTCTCGGCGGCCAACCCGCCAGCCTCCGGCATCCATCACCAGGGACGACCGATTCATGCACAGGAGGTGGGCTATCTGCGCAGGATTGATCTGGCCGAACTGCAGCAGTTCGCCGAAACCCACGATCTCGAACTGGCGATCGAGACCCTCCCCGGCGCGTTCGTCACGCCCCAGCGGGTGCTGGCGAGAGTGATCCCTGCGACCCAGCCGCCGCCCGACAGCACCAAGGAGCTGGCGGCGGCGTTTCGCATCGGCAAGCGGCGCACCTTCGATGATGACCCCCGCTTCGGCCTGGTGGTGCTTTCGGAAATTGCCAGCCGGGCCCTCTCCCCTGCGGTCAACGACCCGGGCACCGCGATCCACATCATCGGCTCGTTCGTGCGGCTCTTCTGCCAGTGGGCCGCAGCCAGCTGCGATCGCCAGGAGAACCCTGAGGCTCCCCCACGCTTTGATCGCATCAGCGTCCCCGAGCTCGCCCTGGAGGATCTGCTCGATGATGCCTTTCAGGCCATCGGCCGCGACGGTGCGCCATGCCTTGAAGTGGGTCTGCGTCTGCAGAAGGGTCTGTCCCTGATCAGCCTGCTGCCGGTGCCTGACCTTCGGGAGGTGGCCAGAGCCCAGGCCCGGCTGGCGTTGCACCATGGCGAACGGGCGCTGCGGCTGGCCCAGGACGTGGAGCGACTGCGCCGGGCCGCCGCCTGGATTCTCCAGCCGGCGGAGCAGGGCGAGGCGTGCTGGTCACGGTGCGACAGGCCCTGAGGATGGCCATCACAGCGGGGCACTGCGTTTGCCAGGGTCTCCCATACCCGTTTCCGCCCGTGGCATGAGCTCCTCGTCACTGTTGTCACCCCCGATCGAGGCCATGCGCGAGCCGGTGAACCGCGGGCTCACGCGAGCGCGGACCTGGCGGCTGGAGCAGCTCGATCGCCTCGGCGCCCTGCTCAGCCGCCACCGCCAGGCGGTGCTGGAGGCCCTGGCGGCCGACCTGGGCAGACCGCCGCTGGAAGCCAGCTTCGAGCTGGTGGCGGTGCAGCAGGAGCTGAAACTCACCCGCCGGCGGCTGCGCCGGTGGATGGCCCCTCGCCCGGTGCCGGTGGACCTGCCGCTCAGGCCAGGCCGTGCCTTCGAACAGGCCGAACCCCTGGGCTGCGTGCTGATCATCGGCCCCTGGAACTATCCCTTCCAGCTCTGCATCCATCCCCTGGTGAGCGCCCTGGCGGCCGGCAACAGCGTGGTGCTCAAGCCCTCCGAGCACGCCCCCCGCACGGCGGCGCTGATTGCCGCAGCCATCGGCGAAACCTTCCCTTCCGAGATCGTGCAGGTGGTGTGCGGCGACGGCAGCGTCGCCGCCCGGCTGCTGGAGGAGCGCTTCGACCACATCTTCTTCACCGGCGGCGGCCGGGTGGGACAGCTGGTGATGGCTGCGGCGGCGCGCCATCTCACCCCGGTGACCCTGGAGCTGGGAGGCAAGAGTCCCGCCATCGTGCTCGCCGATGCCGATCTGGGGGTGACGGCCAGGCGCCTGGCCTGGGGCAAGAGCATCAACGCCGGCCAGACCTGCATCGCCCCCGACCATGTGCTGGTGGAGGCCCCCCTGCGCGACCCACTGGTCAGGGCCCTGACCATGGAGCTGCAACGCTTCCACGGCCCCGATCCGCTCCAGAGCGAGGATCTCGGCGCGATCGTCAACCAGGCCCAGTACGAGCGGCTGACCCGACTGCTGACCGGCGCCCGCGAGCGGGGTCAGCTGCTGCACGGCGGACGCTGCGATCCGGCGCGGCGCCGGATCGAACCCACCCTCCTGGCCGTGACGTCAGCCGACGATCCGCTGATGCAGGAGGAGCTGTTCGGGCCGCTGCTGCCGATCGTGCCCGTGGCCCACCTCGAGGAGGCGCTCGACCAGGTGCGCCGGCGGCCGAAACCCCTGGCCCTCTACCTGTTCAGCAACAGCCGTGAAGCCCAGCGCCGCACTCTGGAGACCACCAGCTCCGGCGGCGTGTGCTTCAACGACGTGGTGATGCAGGCCGGCACCAGCCAGCTGGGCTTCGGGGGCGTGGGCGCCAGCGGCATGGGTCGCTATCACGGCGAGGCCGGCTTCCTCACCTTCTCCCATCTGCGCAGCGTTCTCAGACGGCCCTTCTGGCTGGATCTGCCCCTGCGTTATCCCCCCTACGCCGGCAAGCTGGCCCTGGTGGAGCGGCTGCTGGGGTGAGGGCCAGCCGACACTGCCGGAGCGGACCGGCGGCACTGGATCCCACGGGCAGGGGCCCTTAAGGTTCGGCCAGCAAACCCTGGAGCCCATGCGCCGCACCCTCGCCGCCCTGGCCCTGGCCCTGACCCTGCCCACCTCCGGGCTGCTCGTTCCGGCCGCTCATGCCCAGGCGGCGGTGGTGGTGAAGGCAGGCGAAACGCTCTCGGAGATCGCCGAACGTCACGGGGTCAGCCTCACGCGCCTGATGCAGGCCAACGGGATCTCCGATCCCGACCTGGTGGTGGTGGGGCAGCGCCTCACCATCCCAGGCGGGTCCGGCCAGGCCCGGGGCTCCGGCGGCAGTGTCACGGTGCAGGCCGGCGACACGCTCTCGGATATCGCCGCCCGCCACGGCGTCGGCCTCACCCGGCTGATGCAGGCCAACGGGATCTCCGATCCCGATCTGGTGGTGGTGGGGCAGCGCCTCACCATCCCCGGTGCCGGCGGCAGCGCACCGGCGGCCCGCAACCAGCAGCCCACGGCGCCCTACACCGTCAAGAGCGGCGAGACGCTTTCCGAGATCGCGGTGCGGTTCAACACCAGCACCGAACGCCTGATCCAGCTGAACGGGATCCAGGACCCCGATCAGGTGATCAGCGGCACCCGCCTGCGCATTCCGATGGCGCCCAGGTCGGCGGCGGCCAAACCGGCGGCGGCACCCGCCAGGTCCAGCCCCGATCGCAACACCCGCGAACATGTGGTTCAGGGCGGCGAAAGTCTTTCGGCGATCGCCGAGCGCTACGGCACCTCGGTGACCAAGCTCGTGGCCCTGAACCGCATCGACGACCCGGACCGCCTGCTGGCGGGCACACGGCTGCAGCTGCGGGGTACGCCACCTCCCCCCAAGTCCAAACCGGCTCCCAAGCCCCAGCCCACCGCCCAAACCAGTCCTCAACCAGCAGCCAAGCCCTCACCTCAACCGGCTGCCAAGACCGCACCTGAGCCCAGTCCGCAACCCCAGAGCCAGGCCAAGCCCAAGGTGGCAGCGGCCGCTGCTCCTGCCAGCGCAGTGAGCACCGCCACACCCCCTGCGAGCCCCGCAGCCGCAGCCTCAACGACAACCCCGATGGCAACAGCCAGAGCAGCTGCAACCCCCTCGACCACCACCTCAACCACCACCTCGACCAGCGCGGCAGCCGCCCAGCAGCGCAGACCGAGGACCACTCCCCAGTCGGCACCGGTGCAACAGACGGGCAAGGCCCCAGCCAACCGGATCGGGGCCGCCACCGAGGGCGTGAAGACCGCAACATCCAGCAGCGGCACCACCACAACTGCCAGCGCCCGGTCCACCACAGCCACAGCCGCAGCCACAGGAGCCACCACCGCAGCACGGCCCGCCAAGGCCAGCACCGGCCCCAGCACCGGTGGTGACTGGCGCCCCTACGGTCCGCTGCAGATCGACTGGTCGAAATGGCAGTCGATGGGTGGCAGCTATGTGGCCCCCAGCCTCAACAAGGAGGGCAAGGCCCGCTACCTGGCTGTGAACTGCAAGGCGGGCAAACTGAACACCACCACCACCTCCGGCCAGTGGAACAGCTGGGCGTCTCCGGAGGAGGATTTCGAGAAGAAACTGGTGCAGGACATCTGCAAGGAGAAGGGCAGCTGAGGTCGGTCAGGCCGTCCAGTGCAGCGGCCAGGGCTGACGCAGGTAGGTGCGGCCCGAGGGCCGCAGGTAGAGACGCTGGGCACCGTCGTCGCTTTCACTGACCAGCTCCTCCTGCACCAGCCGACGCGCCAGCCAGGCCCAGCGGTCCTCGTCACTGCCGTCCTTCCCGGCCAGGTCCTCCACCACACCGCGCAGGGCCCGTCCCCGCGGCTCTCCCAGCAGCTCCAGCAGCTGGCACGCCTGCCTGGACCAGTCGCGCCGTGGCACCCCGCCAACGCGGTGGCTCTGACAGCGGTCGCAGCGGCCGCAGGGCGGCACCAGTTCGCCCATCACCAGCAGCAGAGCCTGCTCCCGGCAGCCCTCACCCTCCGCCACAGCCTCCATGCGACGCAGCTGCCGCTGGGCCAGTTCCAGGCGCTGCTGCTCGCCATCGTTCCCATCGCCCGCGGTGTCGCGGCCGGCGGCACGCATGGCCCAGCCGAGGCTGGTGCGATCGGCCGGGTCGAACAGCACCAGGCACTCGGCCGGGCCACCATCCCGGCCGGCCCGGCCCGATTCCTGCAGATATCCCTCCGCACTCGCGGGAAGGTCGAGGTGCAGCACCAGACCCACGTCGGGGCGATCCACGCCCATGCCGAACGCCACAGTGGCCACGAGCACCGGCCGGGGCTGGCTCTGGAAATGGGCCAGGGCCTGCTCGCGCCGGCTGGGGTCCATGCCGGCGTGATAGGTGATCGCCTGCACGCCGGCAGCTTGCAGGCGGGAGGCGCACTGCTCCACCGAGCGGCGGGTCCGGGCGTAGATCAGCACGGCCCCCCTGGAGCGACCGATGGCGGCAAGCACCTCGGGCAGGGGATCGTCAGGCCGTCGCCGCATGGCGTAGTGAAGGTTGGCTCGCCGGGCCGAGCGCACCTGAATCAGGGGGCGGCGCAACTGCAGCAGGCGGATGATGTCGGCCCGTACCCGGGGGGCGGCGGTGGCGCTCAGAGCCACGAGCGGCACCCCAGGGCAGAGGTGACGGAGCTGACCCAGGCGCCGGTAGTCGGGGCGGAAATCATGGCCCCAGGCACTGATGCAATGGGCCTCGTCAACCGCCACGGCCACCAGGCCCCCCTCCGCGACCAGGTCGTCGAGCAGCTGGCGGGTCGCCTCGGCCTGCAGGCGTTCGGGAGCCAGATACAGAAGGCGCAGCCGCCGCTCGCTGATCCGGCGCAGCAGCTGCAGGCGCTCCCCGGACTCCAGCCCCCTGTGCAGGCAGGCGGCCGGGATGCCGCGATGCTGCAACTGATGCACCTGGTCCTGCATCAACGCGACGAGGGGAGAGACCACCAGCACCAGACCTTCGCGAATCAGGGCCGGCAGCTGGAAGCAGAGGGATTTGCCCGCACCGGTGGGCCACACGGCCAGGCAGTCCCGCCCCGCCAGCAGCGCCTCCACCACAGGGCGCTGGCCCGACCGGAAGCCATCCCAGCCGAAATGGCGCCGCAGGGCCAGCTCAAGGGAATCGGGAGTCGAACAGTGAGAGCTTTCGACACAGTCCACCCCGGCCTGCCGATCCCCCGGTGGTGGCTCAGGCAACGCCAGCGTCCGCCAACTGCGTGACGATAACGAGTCCCCGGTCCGGCGCCATCGCGCTCAGGGCAGGGGAGGCGCCTCCAGCTGTTCCGGAGACTCCTCCACCAGCTGCAACCGCACCCGCTTGCCGCCCGCCAGCTCCCCGAGCGACACCCGCAGAGTGCTGCCGCTCAGCGACTGGAGTGCCGTGAGCAGCTCGCGCAGATGGGGTGTGCTGCTGCCGCTCTCCAGCCACAGGCGCTCCTGCAGGCCGTTCAGCCGCCGCCAGCTGGTGTGCAGCTTGAGCACGGCAGCTTCCAGGGCCTGGGCCTGGCCCACGGCATCGGCCAGCAGGCCAAGGGCATCGAGCCTCTGGGCCTCCTGCAGGGCCTTCTCGAAATCCAGCTCCCCCTGCTGGAACGCCCGCACGGCGAGAGCGGCCTCGGCCGCCTTGCTCAGCCAGCGGGCCGTGCTGGTCACCTCCCGCACCCGATCGAGTTCCGGCTCCTCGCGCAGCACCCGGCGCAGGTCGTCCTGCTGCTCCTCGGGCAGCTTGGCCAGCTCCTTCACCAGCGGCGCCACCGCCCGGGGAGGCAGGAGGTTTTCGGCCGTGCGCTGGCGGATCTCCTCCGGCAACAGGGGGCTGGTGGCCGCCGTGAACTCATCGGCGAGACGCCGCACCTGTTTGCGGGTGATCTGCTGGCCGTCGTTGGCCGCCTCGGAGATCATCAGCTGCACTTCCGGATCGGCCTCGGCGGTCTCCAGGAACGCCCGCTTTGAGAAGTGGTTCACGCTCGCCTCCTCCAGCACCCCGTCGGCCAGCATCCGGTCGGCCGACTCGGCCAGCTGAATCAGGGTGTAAGCGCGGGTCTTGCTGATTTCCCGCTCCCGCAGCCACTGCAGAAACCCGGTGCCGCGGCCCTCGCCGCCACGCTTCTCCCGGTCGCGCACGGCCCGCAGGATGCGCCCGCGCCAGATCTCGGTGTGCAGATCGAAGCGGTCGCACACGGCCCAGGCCTGCTCCAGCCGGGCCAGAAACTCCATCGTGCTGATGGTGTCGCTGTCGGGATCGGGCAGGTCGAGACTGAGAACCGGGGCCTCGGGCGCGTCCAGAGCCATGGCGGATGCCGGCACAGGGGGCGATGCTCCCATGCGGGGCGCCGCTCGGATGAGGCCTTGGACGACGAAACGTGACGTCGTCGCCGGCGGCCCCGGCCGACACGGGTATCTTCCCTCTGGCAGCCCCCGAATTCACCGCAGCGATGGCCATTTCCCGCGGCGACAAGGTGCGCATCAAGCGCCCCGAGTCCTACTGGTTCAACGAAGTCGGCACCGTGGCGTCGGTCGACACCTCCGGCATCCGCTACCCCGTGGTGGTTCGCTTCGAGAAGGTGAACTACAGCGGCTACAGCGGTTCCGAAGGCGGTATCAACACCAACAACTTCGCCGAGAGCGAACTCGAGAAGGCCTGACCTCCCGCCCGAACGCCTGAGGCGTTGTCACAGCCTCCTGCAGCCCCGGCTGGTGCGTTCCGGCACCGGTCGGGGCTGTCTCTCGCCGAGCCTCTGCATAGGTTCGCTGCCGATCCGTCCCGACGAAAGCTCCGGGCTGGACGAGCATTCCGATCAGAAGCCGCGACAGCCA
>JBFLKL010000060.1:0-5837 GCA_040883175.1 Synechococcaceae cyanobacterium
AGCAGATTCGCAGTGGCATGGTGGTGGGCCTCGGCTCGGGATCCACCGCCGCCCTGATGATCAGGGCCCTGGGAGCCAGGCTCAGCAGCGGTGAGCTCAGCGAGATCACCGGTGTGACCACCTCCTTCCAGGGTGAGGTGCTGGCGGCCGAGCTGGGCATCCCCCTGCGCAGCCTCAATGCCGTGGAGCGCATCGATCTGGCCATCGACGGCGCCGACGAGGTGGATCCCTCCTTCCAGCTGATCAAGGGCGGCGGCGCCTGCCATGTGCAGGAAAAGCTCGTGGCCTGCCGTGCCGATCGCTTCGTGGTGGTGGTGGATGCCACCAAGCTGGTGGACACCCTCAACCTCGGGTTCCTGCTGCCGGTGGAGGTGCTCCCGGGCGCCTGGCGCCAGGTGCAGGGCCAGCTGGCGGGCATGGGTGGTGAGGCGCAGCTGCGCATGGCTGTCAGGAAGGCCGGCCCGGTGGTCACCGACCAGGGCAATCTGGTGCTGGATGTGAAATTCGCAGGCGGCATCGGCGATCCCGAGGGGCTGGAGGCGGCGATCAACAACCTGCCGGGCGTGCTGGAGAACGGCCTGTTCGTGAACCTTGCCGATCAGGTGCTGGTGGGCGAAGTGGTCGACGGCGTTGCCGGCGTGCGCGATCTGCAGAAGCGCTGATGCCGGCCCTGCTCGCCCCTCTGCTGGCGCTGCTGCTCACCCTGGCTCCGGGGCCGGCGAGCGGCGAGCGGGCCTTCCTCTGTGACGGCGATCTGCTGCTGGCCCGCGCCGACAACGGCTCGGTGGATGCCGTCGGCATTCCCAACGTGGTGGCGGGCACCGTGCCTGGTGCTTTCGTGGTGCTGCGCTGGCGCGACCTGGTGCTGCAGCTCCCCCGCACCAACAACGCCGGTGCCCCCAGCTACTCCGATGGCAAATGGTGGTGGAGCCTGGATGACCCGGCCCACCCGAGCTTCCGCCTGCGCCAGGGGCTGGGCATGATCCAGGAGTTCCGCTGCGAACCTGGGCCTCTGGCCGGCTGATGCCCCAAGGGCCCGAGTCTCCCGTGGTGCCGGATCAGTTCTGCTGCAGCCGCCGCCGCACCGATTCGGCGTGGCTGTGCAGCCCCTCGCTTTCGGCCAGGGTCACGACCGCGGCCCCTGTGGCCTCCAGGGCCTGGCGGTTGAAGCGGATCAGCGAGGTGTGGCGCAGGAATGTCTCCACGCTCAGGGCCCCGGCGAAGCGGGCTGTGCCGCTGGTGGGCAGGGTGTGGTTGGGGCCGGCAAGGTAATCACCCACGGCTTCGGGGGTCCAGGGCCCGAGGAAGATGGCGCCGGCGTGGCGGATGCGCGCCGCCAGCGGCTCGGGATCCTCCACCAGCAGCTCGAGGTGCTCGGGCGCGAAGCGATCGCTGAGGGCTGCGGCGCCCTCCAGGTCGTCACATACCACCACCAGGCCCCAGTCGCGGATCGCGGCCCGCGTGATGGCGGCACGGGGATGGCCGGCGAGCTGCGCCTCGAGGGCCGCCGGCAGGCTGTCGGCCAGCTCCTCGCTGGTGGTGAGCAGGATGGCGGCGGCCAGGGGGTCGTGCTCGGCCTGCGCCAGGAGGTCGGCCGCCACCTGATCCACGCGGGCGCTGTGGTCGGCGATCACCAGCACCTCGCTGGGGCCCGCCAGTGAATCGATCGCCACCCTGCCGTAGACGGCCTTCTTGGCCAGGGTCACGTAGAGATTGCCGGGCCCGCTGATCACATCCACCCGGGGGATGCTCTCGGTGCCGAAGGCGAGGGCAGCCACCGCCTGGGCCCCGCCCACCCGGTAGATCTCCTCCACACCGGCCAGGTGGGCCGCGGCCAGCACGGTGGGGTTGGGATCGCCATCGGGGCCTGGCGGAGTCACCATCACCAGCCGCTCCACCCCCGCCACCAGGGCTGGCACCGCGTTCATCAGCACGGTGCTGGGGTAGGCGGCGCGCCCGCCCGGCACATACAGGCCGGCGCGCTCCACCGGCCGCCAGCGCCGGCCCAGCCGCTCGCCGTGGGGTCCCTGCACCTCCAGGTCCGCGGGCATCTGACGCCGGTGGAAGTCGAGGATGCGGCCATGGGCCAGTTCCAGGGCTTGGCGCAGCGTCGGGTCGCAGGCCTTCCAGGCGTCTGCCAGGCGCTCCGCTGGGATGCGCAGGGGCTCCGGGCGAACGCCATCGAAGCGCTCCGTGAGCTCCAGCAGGGCCCGGTCGCCCTCCTGACGCACCCGCTCGAGGATCGCCTCGACGCTGCGGGCCGCCTCGGCCATCTGGGCGCCACCCGTGCGATCGGCGATGGCGGTCAGGCGCTCTGCGGCAGCGGGCCCCTGCCGCAGACGGGAGATGGTGACACCGTCAACCGCAGCT
Source organism: Synechococcaceae cyanobacterium (assembly GCA_040883175.1). Classification (GTDB taxonomy): domain Bacteria; phylum Cyanobacteriota; class Cyanobacteriia; order PCC-6307; family Cyanobiaceae; genus NIES-981. The sequence goes on from JBFLKL010000060.1 coordinate 2,371, forward strand.
GTGCCCTGGACGTTGGCGGGGGAGGCAAGCACGGCGGGAACCCAGGGTTCAGCCCCTGAAATTAGGCGGATGAGGTCGCCCCCAGCAGGTCGCCCTGACGGCCTTGTTGGCCATACGGCGCGCTGCTCAGAACAGGAGGTTGGCCTGACGGTAGGATCGTCGTTTGCCGAATCAGCCCTCCTTCGCCTGTGGCCAATAACAAGTCGTCGAAGAAGCGGATCGAGGTCGCCGAGCGCAACCGCCTCCGCAATCGCTCCTACAAGTCAGCCCTGCGCACACTGATGAAGCGCTGCTTCACGGCCTGCACCTCCTACAGCCAGGAGTCGGGCCAAGACGGCCGGCAAGCTCTGCAGCAGAGCATGAACGCGGCGTTCAGCAAGATCGACAAGGCGGTCAAGGTGGGTGCCCTGCATCGCAACACCGGCGCCCACCAGAAGTCCAGGCTGAGCGCGGCCGTCAAGAGCGCCCTGGAGCCAGCCGCTGAAAGCTGAGCGTTCCCGCCAGCATGGCGTCACCGTTCCGGCTCCTGCCTGCGCCATGACCCCGGCTCCCGCGCCCGTTGCCGCTGCCGCCAGTGCCGCCGTTGCCGGTGCCCCGGTGGCCAGCCAGGGGAATGGGGCCCCACTGGTGGATTCCCACTGCCACATCGTGTTCCGCAACTTCGATGCGGACCTGGACGCCGTGGCCGAGCGCTGGCGCCAGGCCGGCGTCAGGGCCCTGGTGCATGCCTGCGTCGAACCCTCGGAAATCCCGGCGATCCGCGCCCTGGCCGATCGCTTTCCGGAGCTGCGTTACTCGGTGGGGGTGCACCCGCTGGACACCCAGCACTGGGGGGCGGACACCGTCCAGGTGCTGCGGGACGCGGCTCTGGCCGATTCCCGTGTGGTGGCCATCGGCGAGCTGGGCCTCGATCTCTTCCGCCAGACGAATCTCGAAGAGCAGCTGGCGGCGCTCAGGCCCCAGCTGGATCTGGCTGTGGAGCTGGATCTGCCCGTGATCATCCATTGCCGCGATGCCGCCGAGCCGATGCTGATCGAGCTGCGCCGGCGCGCCGAGCAAGGGCGTTGTCCCCGCGGGGTGATGCACTGCTGGGGCGGAACCCCTGACGAGATGCAGGGGTTCCTGGAACTCGGCCTGTTCATCAGTTTCAGCGGCGTCGTCACCTTCCCGAAGGCCGAGGCCACCCACGCCTGCGCCCGCCAGGTGCCCGCCGATCGCTACCTGGTTGAAACCGACTGCCCCTTCCTCGCCCCGGTGCCCCGCCGCGGCAAGCGCAACGAGCCGAGCTACGTGGCTGCTGTGGCCGCCCGGGTGGCGGAACTGCGCGGGGAACCTCTCGCGCTGGTGGCTGGTACCAGCAGTGCCAATGCGGCCAGCCTGTTCAGCCTCGACCTTTACACTGTATGATGATCCATTGGCCTGGACGCGAATCCGCTCCTTGTTGTCGAAGCCTGCAGCCCTGAAGCGCGTTTCCTGAGGGCAGCCCTCGGGCAGCCGTTCCCTTTGCGGGGGCGGCTGTTCTTGTGGGCACCTGTCTTCGCTGTGTCCCGGTGGTTCCGGGTTCTTCCGCCCTTCTCCTCTGTCAGGCCGACTGGCCAGTCCTCTTCTTCCGTTCCTGCAGGTTCACCGCATGAGCAGCGCGATCCAGGTCGCCAAGACCGCCACTTACCTGCCCGATCTGGTGGAGGTACAGCGGGCGAGCTTCAAGTGGTTCCTGGAGAAGGGGCTGATCGAGGAGCTGGAGAGTTTTTCGCCGATCACCGACTACACCGGCAAGCTCGAGCTGCACTTCATTGGCAGTGAATACCGGCTGAAGCGCCCCCGCCACGATGTCGAGGAGGCCAAGCGGCGCGATGCCACCTTCGCTTCGCAGATGTACGTCACCTGCCGGTTGATCAACAAGGAAACCGGGGAGATCAAGGAGCAGGAGGTGTTCATCGGCGAACTGCCGCTGATGACCGAGCGCGGCACCTTCATCATCAACGGCGCCGAGCGCGTGATCGTCAACCAGATCGTGCGCTCTCCCGGCGTCTACTTCAAGGACGAGCAGGACAAGAACGGCCGCAAGACATTCAATGCCAGCCTGATCCCCAACCGAGGCGCCTGGCTCAAGTTCGAAACCGACAAGAACGATCTGCTGCACGTGCGGGTCGACAAGACCCGCAAGATCAACGCCCATGTGCTCATGCGGGCGATCGGGCTTTCGGACAACGACGTGCTCGATAAGCTGCGCCACCCCGAGTACTACCACAAATCGATCGAGGCGGCCAATGACGAGGGCATCTCCTCGGAAGATCAGGCTCTGCTCGAGCTGTACAAGAAGCTGCGCCCGGGCGAGCCGCCCTCGGTGAGTGGGGGCCAGAGCCTGCTCAACAGCCGCTTCTTCGATCCCAAGCGCTACGACCTCGGCCGGGTGGGGCGCTACAAGATCAACAAGAAGCTTCGGCTCACGATCCCCGATGCCGTGCGCACCCTCACTCCCGAGGATGTGCTGAGCACGATCGACTATCTGATCAATCTGGAGCTCGATGTCGGCGGGGCCAGCCTCGATGACATCGACCACCTCGGCAACCGCCGTGTGCGCTCGGTGGGTGAGCTGCTGCAGAACCAGGTGCGCGTCGGTCTCAACCGCCTCGAGCGCATCATCAAGGAGCGCATGACCGTTGGCGAGACCGAGTCGCTCACCCCGGCCCAGCTGGTGAATCCCAAGCCCCTGGTGGCGGCGATCAAGGAGTTCTTCGGCTCCAGCCAGCTGAGCCAGTTCATGGACCAGACCAATCCCCTGGCCGAGCTCACCCACAAGCGCCGCATCAGCGCCCTCGGTCCCGGCGGCCTCACCCGTGAGCGGGCCGGCTTTGCCGTGCGCGACATCCACCCCTCCCACTACGGCCGCATCTGCCCGATCGAAACGCCCGAAGGACCGAACGCCGGTCTGATCGGCTCCCTTGCCACCCATGCACGGGTGAACGAGTACGGCTTCATCGAGACCCCCTTCTGGAAGGTGGAGAACGGCATCGTGCTCAAGCAGGGCGATCCCATCTACCTCTCCGCCGATCTCGAGGATGAGTGCCGCGTCGCCCCCGGCGACGTGCCCACCGACGCCGAGGGGCGCATCACCACCGAGCTGGTGCCGGTGCGCTACCGGCAGGATTTCGAGAAGGTGCCCCCTGAGCAGGTGGACTACGTGCAGCTGTCGCCGGTGCAGGTGATCTCGGTGGCCACATCCCTGATCCCCTTCCTCGAGCACGACGATGCCAACCGGGCCCTGATGGGCTCCAACATGCAGCGCCAGGCTGTGCCGCTGCTCCGCCCAGAGCGCCCCCTGGTGGGCACCGGCCTGGAAACCCAGGTGGCCCGCGACTCAGGCATGGTGCCCGTGACCCGGGTTGCAGGCACGGTGACCTTCGTGGATGCCACGGCGATCGTGATCCGTGATGAGGATGGCGTTGATCACACCCACTACCTGC
>JBFLKL010000006.1:0-4374 GCA_040883175.1 Synechococcaceae cyanobacterium
ACCGCCGCCGGCGTGCTGCCGGCCGGGATGGAGATGATGGATCGGCTCACGATCGAGGCCGTGGACGACTACCTCGGCCACGACGAATACCCCCGCGACGCGGCGGCGGTGCTGCTGATCGAGCTCGACGGCCAGCAGCGGGAGGTGGCCGCCGCCGCCGAGCTGGCCGCCGCGCTCTGCCGCCAGGCGGGAGCCCGCAGCCTGCGCCAGGCCTGGGAGGAGGACGAGCGGGCCCTGCTCTGGAAGGGGCGCAAGTCGGCCATCTCCGCCCTGGGCCGCCGCTTCCCCAGCTACTACCTTCAGGACGGCGTGGTGCCCCGCAGCGCCCTGCCAAGGGTGCTGGCGGCCATCGATGGGCTCAGTCAGCGCCACGGCCTGCCCGTGGCCAACGTGTTCCATGCCGGCGACGGCAACCTGCACCCGCTGATCCTCTACCGCGACGGTGAGCCCGGGGTGCGCGTGCGGGTGCAGGACCTCGGCGCCGAGATCCTGCGGCTGTGCGTGCAGGCCGGCGGCAGCATCACCGGCGAGCACGGGGTGGGCAGCGACAAGCGCTGCTATCTCGACTGGATGTACAGCCCCGACGACCTGGCCACGATGCAGTTGCTGCGCAACGCCTTCGACCCGCTGCGGCGCGCCAATCCGGGCAAGATCTTCCCCACGCCCCGCACCTGCGCGGAATCGGCCCGAAGGGTGCAGGTGCTCAGGGCCGAGGGGGTGACCCTGCCGGAGGCGGCGGTGGTGTTCTGATCAGGTCCCGGGATACTCCTTGCGGAAGGTTTCGATGGCTTCGGAGACCTTGCCCGAGGAGGCACCGCTGACCATGAAGAGCTTGAAGCGTTCATCCTTGCCGAGATACTCGGCATAGGCGGAGCGCAGATAGGGCCTGTGGGTTTCGTTCTGACGCAGATACGTTTCGAAGAAAGGAAGGGCCATGGCTTTCATGTAGCCACCGATCAGGCCCTGGCTGGGCAGGGTGATGTCGGTCATCGATCTGATGGCGTCGTTGATGCCGGGATCAATCTTGCTGAAGTTCACGTGGGCCTGGCCCTGGATGATCAGCCAGTATTTATCCGGTGTGGTGAGCCATGTGAATGACGCGGCCTGCTCCAGGGCCGGTGGCGTTGCCGGGTCATAGCTGCCCGAGGCCATCACGACCGGCACGCGGATGTTGGCAAGCCCCTGCTTCCCGAAGATGCTGCGATTCACCGGATTGGCAGCGAACACTGCGGCGGTGCGCGGATCCTGGAGATTGGTCAGCTGCTCCGGCGGCAGTCTCAGGGCCTGGCATTGGAGCAGCAGTGAAATGTTGAGCGCCGCATATGGGCGCACGCACTCTTCCTGGAGATAGTCCCGGTCCACGGTGCCCCCCCCCAGGGCCAGGGCTGTGTAGCCGCCGAAGGAATGTCCTGCCACCCCGACCTGGTCGAGATCGAGCCTCCCCTGGAAGGCGCTGGCATTGCGACGCTCCAGTTCGTCGATGACGAAGCTGATGTCCTTGGGGCGATTCGAGAACTCCTGGACATCGAAGATGTCCTTATGCAGCCCCTTGAGCATCTCCTTCAGCCAGATGGCGTCGCTGCCGGGGTGCTGCGGTGCGGCCACCAGATAGCCATGGGAGGCGAGCTGCTGCAGCACCTCGGCCGAATCCCCGGGGCTCGAGGCCAGCCCATGGGAGAAGAGGATCACCGCGATGCGATCAGCTGCTGGGGCCTGGGGGATGTAGACATCCACACTGAACGACCGGTTGCGGCCTGCATCCTTGAGGGTCCAGACCTGCTTCTTCACCGCGAGCTTCCCCGGCTGGCGGGGATCCGGCAGGGTGGCGTAGTCCATCGCTGGCTGCCCCTTGGCTTCCTCTGCCGTGAGGGTGGCCATCACGGAGTCGAGCCGCTCGGTGGCGGCGATCACGCGTTTGGTGGCTTTCTCCGCTGCCAGAACCTTCTCGCCATGGATCTGGATGTTGGCGGGAAGTTGCTGCAAGACCGACAACAGCGTGAGCCCATCCTCGGAGAAGGAGGCGTTGACCAGCGCTGCGCGGAGGATCGCCTTCCCATTGCCACCGCGCAGCGGTGTGATGCCATTGCCAAGCCGCCTCAGAACGTCTTCACCGATGTCGCTGTTGAAGAACCGCGAAACGATGAGCGGATCAACCTCGGTTGTCTGGGTGAGGGCTTTCTGGAATTGGGGGTATTGCTCGCGCCTGACGGCTGAAAGGAAAAACGCCAGATCCTCTTCGATGGTTCCATCTTTGGCGAAGGCCTCCAGGGAGCTGATGTTCAGCGACCGGATCAGTGGGCCGAAGGAGAATGAGAGCGATTGCGCCGCTCTCGCGGGCTGGGCGGCCAGGCCTGTGCTTCCCAGCAGCAGTGAAAGACCGAGGGCGCGGCCCAGCCACCGCTTCATTGCCTGGGGGTGGTTGGACCGGTTCAGATCCACAGCCTGTCCCTTCTTCCGCGGCGCGAACGGATGCATGGTGGTCAAGGGGCGGAAGCGTGGTGCCGCGCACATTACTGATGCGCCTTCAGGGTGTCCTCAAAGCCACAGAATGTTGTCACCTTGCCAGGCTCTCAGGCAGGAAGTTCCGCAGTCAGGGGATAGGCCGGCAGCTCCAGTTCTGGCCGCCTTGAGCCCTTGCAGCCTTGAGCTCTTGCAGCCTTCAGTCCTCGTCCTCGTCCTCGTCCTCGGCCGGGTCGTCTCCGGGCCAGGCCAGGTTCACCACCACCGGCGCGTGATCGCTGGGCTGCACGTTGCCGCGGGTGTGCTTGTGAATCCGGCAGCCGGTGGCGCAGGCCACCAGCGTGTCGCAGAGGTAGATGTGGTCGATCCTCCAGCCGCGGTCACGGTCCCAGGCGCCGGTGCGGTAGTCCCACCAGCTCCAGTGGCCGGAATCCGGCTCGAACAGGCGGAAGGCATCGCTGAGCCGGTCGCCGAGCACGTCCAGCAGGGCCTCCCGCTCGGCCTCGCTGGCCATGATCCCTCCGGTGAGACGCTCCGGATCGTGGATGTCGCGGTCCTCCGGGCCGATGTTGAAGTCGCCCAGCATGCACAGGGGATCGCCCTGCTGCTCCTGAACGGCCAGGTAGCGGCGCAGGCAGGCCAGCCACTCCAGCTTGTAGGCGTATTTCTCGCTGCCCACGGCGCTGCCGTTGGGCACGTAGAGGTTCAGCACCCGCACGCCATCCACCAGGGCGCTGATCACCCGCTTCTGCGCGTCGAGCGCCTGGGCTTCGGCATCGCCCGGCAACAGCGCTCCGAAGCCGGTCTGCACATCCTCCAGCGGCAGCAGGCTGAGAATGGCCACGCCGTTGTAGGCCTTCTGGCCGCTGATCGCCGCCGTGTAACCCAGCTCGGCGAAGGCGGCGTGGGGGAAGAGGTCATCGGCCACCTTGGTTTCCTGGAGGCAGAGCACCTCGGGCTGTTCCCGCTCCAGCCAGGCCAGCACCTGGTTCAGGCGCGTGCGCACCGAATTCACGTTCCAGCTGGCGATCCGCATCGAGCCACCCTTTGCATCGTTAGCATGCATTGGAGTCGTGCTGAGGATTCCAGATGGACGCCCACCGCCCGGTGCTGCTGGCCTGTCTCCTGCTGGCGCCTCTGGCCGCGACGGAAGCCCGGGCCCAGCAGGCCGGCTTCGGCCAGACGATCAACTCCCCTCAGCAGGAGCAGGTTCTGGACGAGGGCAGTGGCTCCAGGTCGGGCAACCCCATCCTCGATGTCGCCAATCCGATCGAGCTGATGAACCGCATCCGGCGGGCCACGGCCCTCGATAACGCCACCACTCCCGGCGACGCCATCGATGCGGCGCTCAGGGAGTTTGAGGCAGCCCCCCAGCCGGCTCCTGCGTCGCCTGGCTCGTCGCTGATCCAGTCTCCCTGAGGGCCTCCAGGCCCCAGGCCGCCGCCAGGCGGTCGAGCCGTTCCTGTTCCCTGGGATCGTCCTGTCGGCGCCGGGCCTCGGCCAGCGCCTCCTGGGCCGGTTTGAGCTTTCCCTGGCTGTGCAGAAGCAGCGCCCGGGCCAGCAGAGGCCGGGGATCGGCAGGGAAAAGGCTGGTCAGCCGGATCAGCTGGGCCTCGGCAGGGCCTCGCTGGCCCAGTTGCTCGAGCACATTGGCCAGCAGCAGGCCGATCGGCAGGGCTTCCGGCCGGAGCTCGGGGCTGATGGCGCGTCGCAGGGACGCCTCCAGCTGGCTGCGGGCCTCGGCCCCACGCCCGCTTTCCAGCTGCAGCAGGGCCATCAGCTGCAGTGCCTCCACCTGGTCGGGCCGCTGTCTGAGCAGCTGCCGCAGCTCCCTCTCGGCGCCCTCCCGGTCGTCCTGGTCCCGGCGCAGCTCCGCCAGCAGCAGTCGCAACGACCAGCGCTGGGGATTCTCAT
>JBFLKL010000061.1:0-6913 GCA_040883175.1 Synechococcaceae cyanobacterium
CCCGGTGTCACCGGGCGGAAGAAGATGCCCAGCCACTTGAGGCGGATGGTGAGGGTGGCCTCATCGAGAGCCTGCCAGCCCTGGCGGCCCAGCTCCTCCAGCCGGGGAGCCAGCTCCAGGCCGCAGAGCTCCGCCTTGGCCTGCTCGATCCTGCTGAGGGGCGGCTGCTGATCCGCCAAAGGCCTGGCGGCTGAAGCGTCAGCGGGTGAAAGCGAAGAGCTGGTCATGCGGCGGGGCCTCAACGGGCAGGACAACCTCGGCATGCCCGCCAGAGCTCTGATGGCTCTGCGGCAGGCCCGAGCTGGCGCCAGTGAGGGCTACGCCGCCGGAAGCAGTGGTGGCAGGGGTTGGCGCCTATAACAGCAGCACCACCCCGAGTCATCGAGGGTCTCCGCGAAGGAGACCCAGGGATTGTGTGCCGCCAAGCTGTCATTTCGTGTTGCAACCGCTACCGAGAACCGCGCTGACGCCGGATCCCGCTCCCGGCGCGATCGGTGAGGCGCGGCGTCTGCAGCGGCTGGACAGCCTGGGCGGCGAGCGGGCCCGCTTCCGGGAGCTGATCGGCAAGGTGGGCAGCGGAGAGCACACCAGCACCGGTCTCAGCCGCGACGAAGCCCGGGACGCCATGGACCTGATGCTCCAGGGCCGGGTCAGCGACGCCCAGATGGGGGCCTTCCTGATCGCCCACCGGATCCGCCGGCCGCTGCCGGTGGAGCTGGCGGGCATGCTCGACAGCTACCGGCAGCACGGGCCGGTGCTGGAGACGCCGGGTCGGCGCGCCCTCTGCTTCGGGGTGCCCTACGACGGCCGCAGCCGCACCGCACCGCTGCTGCCCCTGGTGGCGCTGATGCTGGCCAGCACCGGCATGCCGGTGCTGCTGCACGGCGGCGATCCGATGCCGGTGAAGTACGGCGTCACCCTGGCCGAGCTGTTCGCCGCCATCGGCATCGACTGGCGCCAGCTGCCGCTCGGCGAACTGCAGCGAAGGCTCGACAGCCACCACCTGGCGCTCACCCACCAGCCCCTGCACTTCCCTGCGGCCGAGCGGCTGGTGCCGGCCCGCGACGAGATCGGCAAACGGCCGCCGGTGGCCAGCCTGGAGCTGCTCTGGACACCCCACCGCGGCGAACATCTGCTGGTGAGCGGCTTCGTCCACCCCCCGACCGAGAAGCGGGCCTGGGAGGCCCTGGCCGCGGCCGGTGAAACCGAGGTGCTCACGGTGAAGGGGCTGGAGGGCTCCACCGATCTGCCCACCAGCCGCGCGGGCATCACGGCCCGACTGCGCCGGGGTCAGCCCGAGCGCCTGCTGCTGCATCCGCGCGACCACGGCCTCCACGCCGACGAGACCCCCTGGCAGAGCCTGGAGCAGTGGCGACAGCAGGCGCTGGCCGCCCTGATCGGCGAGGGGCCCCTGGCCGGGCCGCTGGTGTGGAACCTGGGGGCCCTGCTGTGGCTGGCCGATCAGTTCGAGAGCCTGGAGCCGGCACTGGATCAGGCCCGCGCCCTGCTGGCCGCCCGCAGCGGCGAGCGCCTGCGCCAGGTGCTGGCCCGCTGACACAGACCAACGCAGCGGGCGGAAAACCGGGGATCGGTAACAACCGCAACCCTGCAACCCAAGCTCCACATGGTGATCTATCTGGGCCGGTCAGCATGATGCGCCGGCAGAGGTTTCAGGCCGGCTCGGTGCGCTTCGTTGTGGAGCCCGTCCGGAGTGCAGATCGATTTCACTCCGGCTTCCACAGCGAGGTTCAATGTCGACTTTTTCACGCCGTCAATTCCTGCTCACCGCCGCCGGCGGCGCGGCCGGTGCCATCTGGCTGAGCGCCTGCGGGGGCCAGAAAACCACCTCCGAGGCGCCGGCCACCGGCGGCGGTGACGGACCGGAGGTGAGCGGCGCCACGCTGGGCTTCATCGCCCTCACCGACGCCTCGCCGCTGATCATCGCCAAGGAGAAGGGCTTCTTCGCCAAGCACGGCATGCCCGACGTGAAGGTGGTGAAGCAGACCTCCTGGGCCGGCACCCGCGACAACCTGGAACTGGGCAGTGAGCGCGGCGGCATCGACGGGGCCCACATCCTCACGCCGATGCCCTATCTGCTCACCACGGGCTCGATCACCAAGAGCCAGAAACCGCTGCCGATGTACATCCTGGCCCGACTCAACGTCAACGGCCAGGGGCTGTCACTCTCCAACGAGTTCCTGGCCGAGAAGGTCACGATCAAGGACCCGAAGATCAAGGCGATCGCCGACAGGAAAAAAGCGGATGGGAAACTGCTCAAGGCGGCGATGACCTTCCCAGGCGGCACCCACGACCTGTGGATGCGCTACTGGCTGTCGGCCAACGGTGTGAACCCCGTCACCGAAGCCGATCTGGTGGTGGTGCCGCCAGCCCAGATGGTGGCCAACATGCAGACGGGCACCATGGACACCTTCTGCGTGGGTGAGCCCTGGAACCAGCGTCTGGTGAACCAGAAGCTCGGTTACACCGGCGCGATCACCGGCGAACTGTGGAAGGATCACCCCGAGAAAGCCTTCTCGATCCGGGCCGACTGGGTTGACAAGAATCCGAAGGCGACGCAGGCGATGCTGATGGCGGTGCAGGAGGCCCAGATGTGGTGCCAGGACCCTGCGAACCTTGACGAACTCTGCGAGATCACCTCGAAGGACAAGTATTTCAAGACCAGCGTCGCCGACATCAAGCCGCGTCTGGCGGGCACCTTCGACTTCGGCGACGGCCGCAGCGTGACCGATTCGCCCCTGCGCATGCACTTCTGGAAGGACACCGACTCCTACTCCTTCCCCTACAAGAGCCACGATCTCTGGTTCCTCACCGAGGACATCCGCTGGGGCTACCTGCCCCAGGACACCGACACCAAGGCCCTGATCGAGCAGGTGAACCGCTCCGATCTCTGGAAGGAGGCCGCCATTGCCATCGGCCAGGAGAAGGCCATTCCCGCCGGCGATTCGCGCGGCAAGGAAACGTTCTTCGATGGCGTGGTGTTCGATCCGGAGGATCCCCAGGGCTACCTGGCGAGCCTGACCATCAAGGCCCTCAAGTGACACCGCCGGAGCTGAGCGCTCCAACACCCCGGCGCTGCCCCAGCCGCGCTTGTCCTGACTCCATCCAGCCTCGATGACCACCCTCAGCCCCCCGCGCCGGCGGCAAGCCGGCCTCCTGCGACTGCCCGCCCTCAGGCAGACGCTCCCCTACATCCTCTGCATCGGCGCCTTCCTGGTGACCTGGCAGATCCTCTCGGCCCTGCTCGGGACGGCTCGCCTGCCAGGCCCCGTCAACGTGATCGTCGACACCTGGGACCCCTACATCAGCCAACCCTTCTTTGATGACGGCGGCACCAGCAAGGGCCTGGGCTGGCAGATCCTGATCTCACTGCAGCGGGTGGCCATGGGGTATGGCCTGGCGGCCGTCGTGGGCATCTCCATCGGCGGTCTGCTGGGTCTCAACCGCTTCGTCGGCAAGGGCTTCGACCCGGTGGTGCAGGTGCTGCGCACGGTGCCGCCGCTGGCCTGGTTTCCGATCTCGCTGATGGTGTTTCAGGACGCCAACACCTCGGCGATCTTCGTGATCTTCATCACCGCCATCTGGCCGATCATCATCAACACGGCCGTGGGCATCAAGGAGATCCCCCAGGACTACACCAACGTGGCCCGGGTTCTGCGCCTGAGCAAGCGGGCCTACATCCGCAACATCGTGATTCCGGCCACGGTGCCCTATGTGTTCACCGGCCTGCGCATCGCCGTGGGCCTGGCCTGGCTGGCGATCGTGGCCGCCGAGATGCTCAAGGCCGACGGCGGCATCGGCTACTTCATCTGGGATGCCTACAACGCCGGCGGCGACTCCAGCTCCAGCCAGATCATCCTGGCCATCCTCTATGTGGGCGTGGTGGGTCTGCTGCTCGACAGGCTGGTGGCCTGGGTGGGGCGCAAGGTGAGCCGGGGGGAGAACTGAGATGGCCACCGGACTGCTCACGGTTGATGCCGTCACCCAGACCTTCCCCCTGGATGGGGGTGGGCTCTATGTGGCCCTGCAGGGGGTGAATCTCGACGTCCGCGCCGGGGAGTTCATCACCCTGATCGGCCACTCCGGCTGCGGCAAGAGCACCCTGCTCAACCTGATGGCGGGGCTCAGCCAGGCCACGGAAGGGGGCATCCTGATGCATGGCCGCCAGGTCACCGATCCGGGGCCTGACCGGATGGTGGTGTTCCAGAACTACTCGCTGCTGCCCTGGCTCACGGTGCGCCAGAACATCGCCCTGGCCGTGAACACCGTCTATCCCCAGCTCGCGCCCCAGGAACGGCGCGAGATCGTGGAGCGCAACATCCAGCTGGTGAATCTCACGGCGGCGGCCGCAAAGTTTCCGGCGGAACTCTCCGGCGGCATGAAGCAGCGGGTGGCGATCGCCCGGGCCCTGGCGATCCGGCCCAAGTTGCTGCTGCTCGATGAACCCTTCGGCGCGCTGGATGCCCTCACCCGCGGCAACCTGCAGCAGCAGCTGATGCAGATCTGCCAGGAATCGGAGCTCACCGCCGTGATGGTGACCCACGACGTGGATGAGGCGCTGCTGCTCTCCGATCGGGTGGTGTGCCTGCGCAACGGTCCGGCGGCCGGCATCGGCCGGATCGTGGAGGTGCCCATTCCCCGTCCCCGCGATCGGCTCACGGTGATGGACCACCCCGACTACTACCACCTGCGGGCTGAGCTGATCCACTTCCTGCAGGAGCAGCGCCGGCTCAAGCAGGCCAACCGCCGCACCCCCTGACCTCCCGCCCGGCCAGCCACCTGCTCCCACTCCGTCAGCCCCGATGACCGCCACCGCTCCTTCCAGCGCCACCGTGACCAGCTCCACCACCACCGGCAGCACCAGCGCCTTCCTGGAATTCCGCGGGGTGGGCCAGGTGTTCCAGACCCGCCGCGGCCCCTTCGAAGCCCTGCGCGACATCAACCTGCAGGTGCAGCAGGGGGAATTCCTCTGCGTGATCGGCCACTCCGGCTGCGGCAAGAGCACCCTGCTGAACATGGTGTCGGGTTTCCTGCAGCCCAGCAGCGGCACCGTGACGCTGCACGGCACCCCGATCGAGCGGCCCGGTCCCGACCGCATGGTGGTGTTCCAGAACTACTCGCTGCTGCCCTGGCTCACGGTGTGGCAGAACGTGGAGATGGCCGTGAAAGCGGCCCGGCCCGAGCTGGATGGGGCCACGCGGCGCGAGGTGGTGGCCCACCATCTGGACATGGTGGGGCTGATGGAGGCGCGCAGCAAGCGCCCCGGTCAGATCTCCGGCGGCATGCGCCAGCGGGTGGCGATTGCCCGCGCCCTGGCCGTGTCACCGGAGGTGCTGGTGCTCGATGAGCCCTTCGGCGCCCTCGACGCGATCACCAAGGAGGAGCTGCAGGAGGAACTGCTGGCGATCTGGCAGGAGCAGAAGCCCACCGTGCTGATGATCACCCACGACATCGACGAGGCGCTCTTTCTGGCCGATCGCGTCGTGATGATGACCAACGGCCCATCGGCCACCCTCGGGGAGATTCTGGAGGTGCCGTTCGCGCGGCCCCGCAACTACGAGGCCATCCAGGACGACCCCCGCTACGGCCAGCTGCGCAACCACGCCCTCGACTTCCTCTTCCGCCGCTACGCCCACGACGTGGACTGATCACGCCGGCGTCAGGCTGACCGCCGCCCCCTTGAGCTCCGGCTGCCTGGAGATCGGGCAGCCCAGCTCGTGCATCAGCCGGTTGGCCTCGCAGGCCAGCTCTCCCTGAGCAGCGCCCCAGTGCATCGGCAGGAACACGGTGCCGGGGCGGATGCGTTTGCTGAACAGCACCTTGGCGGTGATGGCGCCGCGGCGGGAGCACACCCGCGCCAGGGCCCCATCCACCAGCGCGGCCCGGGCCGCATCCTCGGGATGCACCTCCAGCCGCGGCTCCGGATGCGCCTTGCCCACCCGCGCCACATGGGCCGTGCGGGTCATGGTGTGCCAGTGGCCCAGCACCCGGCCCACGGTGAGCACCAGCGGGTAGGCGGCATCGGGGGGCTCGGCCAGGCCCAGGGGCGGATCCGCCCACAGCCGGGCCCTGCCGGAGGACGTGGGGAAGCGGCGGCTCTGGGATGCGCCTGGGAAGGGATCGTCGACGGTGTAAAGCCGCGCCTGGCCGCCGCCCGGGGCGGTGCCCGCAGGGAAGGGCCACTGCTGGGGGCCGTGCCCGGCCAGGAGCGCATGGCTGAGGCCGCTGCTGTCGCACACCCGCCCGGCGGTGAGGGCCACGAATTCGGCGTACACCTCGGCGGCTGAGCCGTAGCTGAAGTGCTCCACGAAGCCCAGCCGCCGGCCCAGCTCCGCGAAGATCGCCCAGTCGGGCCGGGCCTCGCCGGGGGGCTGGCGGAAGGCCCGGCAGAGGGTGACGCGGCGCTCGGAGTTCACCATCACCCCGTCCTTCTCGCTCCACTGGGCCGCCGGCAGCACCAGGTGGGCCACCGCCTCGGTTTCGGTGCCGGCGTAGGCCTCGCTGAGCACCACCAGGGGGCAGCGGGCCACTGCGGCGCGCACCCGATCCAGGCTGGGCATGCTCACCAGCGGATTGGTGGCCGTCACCCACCAGAGATCGAGCTCCCCCCGCTCCATCGCCTCGATCAGCTCCCATGCCGACAGGCCGGGCTGCGGGGCGATCGAACCCGGCGTCAGGCCCCAGTGGCGCTCCACCTCGGCCCGATGGCCGGCATCGGTGACGGCGCGATACCCGGGCAGCAACTGGGCCAGGCCACCCACCTCGCGGCCGCCCATGGCGTTGGGCTGGCCGGTGAGCGAGAAGGGTCCTGCGCCCGGCCTGCCGATCTGGCCGCTCATCAGATGCAGGTTGCAGATCCCGGCCACGGTGGCGGTGCCCTCGCGGCTCTGGTTCA
>JBFLKL010000318.1:0-6901 GCA_040883175.1 Synechococcaceae cyanobacterium
ATGGATACAGGCAGAGTCAGTCTTCTTGGACTACTGACAGTACCCTCATCGTATTCCGAGATAGTCAGAACCGGCTGAACCCCCTGGCTCAGGTTCTCAATGTGGCACCGTGGCAGTTTTCAGCCAATGACTTTGTCGCCGTATAGGAGATCACTGAGCATGCCTGACACAACTGTGATTTCCCGACGATTCTTGTCAAAAATGGCCCAGTTGGCCCAGGATTGATTCACCACTGTAGGACTGGAGCGGTGCACTATCGCTGTTTAGTCCTACAATATATGAGCTGCCTTGAGTGCTCATATGAAATGAATCTGCCCAAAAGCCAGCCATTTCATTGCCGTCATTGACGAATGCAGTAGAGGCCGCTTCCAAGGCCCTTGCGCTATCAATAGTGCGAGAACGATTGCCGTCGCCGGAGTAACTTGACGCTATATCAGCAAGCCTAGCATTAATCTGATCGATCACTCTATCTATGCCTGGCAGCAAGTAGTCAACCCCTGCCAGTCTTAATAATTTATCAGCCAACTTCCAGCCCGGCATCTGACTATATGTCAGCAACCCCATGATTGCTATATCTTTTACCTCTGAGGATATTGCAGCAACTGATTGAATAATATTGTCCAAGAGTCCTCCAGGCTGGCCAGACCTGTCAAGAACATAGTTCACAAACTGTGTCTCACCAAGCAAGCTGAAATTCCCTTGGAAGACTCCTGTCAACAAGTTCGCGAAGTATTCCAAAGTGTAGTATCCAATATCATTTCCGCCAATAGAAATTAAGGCCATGAAGTCATCGGGAACCGTGACACCCGGCAAGCTTTTCGCTTGTTGCTTGAGTACTCCAAGATCAGATAGAAAGAGCTCAGTCTGGCTAAGCAGGTCAAAGTTCAGTTCCGTGTCTATCCCAGTTCTGAAAATAGACAAAGTTCCGCCGCCGCTTAATGCACCGTTAGCCGCATAGGATACTCCCAAACTGACTCCCAGTGAATCAAGTCCTACCGACCATGGACTAAGGCTTCCAAGCAAGATGCCACTGCGTCCCTTTAATCCTCGGGCAATAGCTTCACCCAGTATTTCCGTAACTGGGGGAAAGCCATATCGGCCAACATTACCAGGATCGAAATAGCTATCGCCCAGAAGAATCAAGCTTTTTGTCATCGGCCAAGCACCTGTCTCATCGTTTTCAACGTCCAGAATACTAGCAGCTTCAAACTCTGGGATGATGACTCATTCGATCTTCAAGACTGCCTTGGTTGCCCGGCCCCTGAGAGTTTTTGCGCAAAGTCTCTGGAGTTAATCCAGAATTGGCAACATCTATTACAGTGATCTCAATCTCGATGTTCGATGCCCACTTCAGAGGAGATGAGCAGGTCGAGTCAGGAACTGACTCCCGTGAGATATTGATAAAGCCGCTTTTTGATCCTCGGTGAACACCCATCTCTGAATTGTGGATACAGCAAACGAAGATACTTGGGTAACGCCACTGGAGGAACGTGCAGATTTAGCTGGCGATTACTGTCCTAGAAATAGCCGGTTTGCAACCAGATAGCTGCTATGTGTTCAGAGTTCGGGATCTCCAGCAGACAAGGCGACGCGACACAGCGGAATCGCTGGTATCGCTGCAGCGCAGTAATGTTCCCAGGTCTGAATCTCCCCTGGCACCCCAATGCTTGTCCTCAGTCGCCTGAGCACTGTCGCCACCGGAACGGCTTCCGCCCTGGGCGGGTCGCTGGTTGCCTTCACCATCCTCGGGCTCACCGCCGATGGTGGAGCGGCGCAGGCCCGTTGCCGGTTCCTGATGCCGATCGGCGGCGGCGGGGAGCCCGTGGTGGAGAAGCGGATCAGCCCCGATGGGCTTATCCGCCGCAACAACTGGAACACCGACTTCGCCGTCGACCGGGCCTACGCCAGCTACCGGATCAACCTTCAGTCGGCATCCACCGAGCGCGGTGTGTTTCCTGTGGCGGCGTTCCTGCGCTTCACCGATAACACCGACCTGCGTGTGGTGAATGAAAACCTCACCCTCGAGCCGCAGCAGAGCCGCACCTTCGGCCCCTTTCCGGCCGTACCCGGCAAGCGCACCAACCAGGTGAACGTGCGCGTGGGCGCCACCACCATGCCCGGGTCCACCGGCTTCAGCTACCGCGTGTCGGTGGAGGGTTGCGACTGAGCCAGCAGCCGGACACTGCGCCGCAGCCCCTCGGCGCAGTCGCCCTCCATCAGCAGGCCTGCGCCACCCCAGAGCAGCCGGGGCGCCAGGTCGGCAACCCCGCCACCGAGGTCCCGCAGCGGCGTGAATCCCACCCTCCTGAAATAGCGCACCAGGCGGCGGTGCTGGCACGCGTCGTCGCGGATCGCCAGCAGCCGGGCACGGCGACAGGGGGTGGCCTCCAGGGCCCAGGCGAAGGTGGCCGCCCAGATCAGTGAGCCCACCGCCGCGGTGCGCTCCCCCTGCACCCGCATCGTGTCGAGCCGCAGGCCGGCAGCTGAGGGCAGCGCCCAGCCCTTCAGCTCCCCCAGCAGCGCCAGCGGCTGGGACCGCGCCACCCCTACCCGCACGGTCCACAGCAGTCGGGCCGGGCGGTGGACCTGCAGCCGCAGCAGCAGCCCCCGGCGGCGGGCCTGCGCCTCCAGCTCGGCCAGGCTGGGCAGGTCGGACGCCAGAGCAGCACTCATCACGCCGGCAGCTCCGGGGCACCGTCTGCGGGCCTGCCACAGCTGGGGCAGTAGGGGAAGCAGGCGTAATGGTGGAAGCCGCACTGGTCGCAGTCGTGCTGCAGCTGCAGGCCGCAGTGCATGCAGTAGTTGGGCAGCGCGCCATCGCGGCGCGGCAGGTTGCGCTCGCAGCTCGGGCACTGGTTGCGGCCCAGGGCCTGGAGGGCCTTTTCGTAGCGGATGGAGCGCTGGCGCTGCTCCTGCGGCGCCACCTGCTCCTGCTGTTTGCGTGCCAGGTAGGCATTCAGCCAGCGGATCAGCGCCCGGCCCACCAGAAAGGTGAGCAGCGCCCCCACGCCATAGCGGATGTAGGCCCCGAAACTCGGGAGGTAGGGCACCAGCTCCACGAAGAAGGCGAACAGGCCGAACAGCAGAAAGCCCCACACAAACGGCCACTGATCCGTGCCGCGGAAGCGTCGGAACTGCCACAACGCCAGGGCCAGCAGCGGCCCCACGAACAGCAGCCGGATGCCGAAGGCCCTCAGCTCCGCCCGTTGGCGGGCCCGCTGGAAGCGTTCACGGGCCTCGGCCTGGAGTTGCCGGAGCTGCTCCTGGGGCCGTGCGATCGAGGTCTGCGCCTCCCGCAGCCGGTCCGTGATCTCCGCCTGCTCACCGCTGAGCTGCTGTTGTTGGCGCAGCAGCGCATCGAGCTGGCGGGCCCGGGCGATCACCTCGGGGTTCTGGTCCGATTGCGCCGTGGTGGAACGGGTGGAGCGCCAGTTCTCGAAGCTGGCCTTCTCCCGCTCGTAGGTCTGCCGCGCCTGCTGCTGACGCTCGCTCAGGCGATCGGCCTGCTCCTGCAGAGCCTCCCGTCGGGTCTGCAGGGGTTCCAGCTCGGCCTCCAGCTCGGCGATGCGCGGCTGGTCGAGAAACTGCTCGAGCTGGGGCGGGCTGGAGAGCAGGGGCAGGTCGGCGATCAGGGCGCCGCCCACCTGGATCAGGAAATAGGCGAACAGCAGGGCGATCAGCCACTGGCCGCTGCGCACCAGCCGTTCCGGACCTCGGGATGGGTTCACGTTGATCAGCTCCGCCGCTCCCCATGCTCGGGCCGCCAGGGCCAGGCCGCCAGCACCGCCTCCAGCGGCAGCGGCCCCTGGAGATGGGGAAACAGCTCACCGCTGCCCGGTGCCGGCTCCAGCCGCACCACCGCGCCGGCCGCCGCCAGCCGCGCGGGATCGATCGCCAGCAGCATCACCTCGGCGGGGTCGAGATCGGCGTAGAAGCGGCCATGGGTGGCTGGCAGCTGGTGGACCTGGCTGAGGTGGATGAAACCCACCTCCTGCAGGGACCGTCCCCGCGTGGAGCGGTCGTAGACGCCTGCGGCCTTCGCTGCCTGCCACTCCGGGCGCAGGGCCAGGTGGTACAGCCAGCGGGGCGACAGCCACGGACTGCGCATCGCCCAGGGGGGATTCAGCACCGCCGACAGCTCCGCACTCGCGAGGAAGCGACCCAGCCAGGCCCGCAGCGGTTCCAGCCCCGGCTCGACGTCGAAGCCGTCCGGATCGGCCAGCCGGAACTGGCGCACGAAGGGCAGCAGGGCCAGATCGGCCAGGGATGGGCGCCCGCCCAGCAGCCAGCCGCCCGGCAGCAGGCGGCGGCACCAGCGGTGCAGGATCGCCAGGGCCGCCATCCGGTTCTCCTCCCGCAGCAAGCCCGCCTCACGACCCAGGCGTTCCGCCTGCTGGCCGTCGTTGTCAGCGAAGCGGCTGGAGTACTTGAAGCGGTCCAGGTGGTGCTTGAAGGATCCGTCGTTCTCGGCGATCAGCTCTTTCATGGCGGCGGCCCCGGACGCGCTCCAGCCCTTCAACCAGCCCTGGGGATCGTGGCGCTGCAGGGCCCAGCGCATCACCGCCAGGCTCTCGTCGATCACCTGCGCGCCATCAACAAGCACCGGCACCGTGCCCTTGGCCGACGCCACCAGCAGCTCCGGCGGCTTGGCCTTCAGGCTCACCTCACGCAGTTCCAGGTCCACACCAGGCTCAAGGCCGGCCATAGCCAGAGCCAGGCGCGCCCGGATGGCGTAGGGACAGCGGCGGAAGCTGTAGAGAACCCGCGCCACCCGATGCTCAGCCCCGGGAGCGGGCCCGTGCGAACTGACGCTGGCGCTCGGCGAAGCGCTGCCGGTCAGCGTCGCTGAAGCGAGCTGTGCAATGCCTGCAGCTCACCCCCTCCACGTAGCTGGGCAGCTGGCGATCAGCCGGGGAGAGAGGCAGGCCGCAGGCATGGCAGAGGCTGTGCTGGCCGGGTTCGAGCCGGTGGTTCAGCGCCACCCGCCGATCGAACACGAAGCATTCGCCACGCCAGCGGCTGCGCTGCCGGGGGATCTCCTCCAGGTAGCGCAGGATGCCCCCCTGCAGGTGATGCACCCCCTCGAAGCCCTGCTGCTGCAGATAGGCCGTGGCCTTCTCGCAGCGGATGCCACCGGTGCAGAACAGGGCGATCGCCCTGGGCCGGCGCTCCGCCACCAGCGGCCTGAGCCGCCGCTCCACCCAGGTGGGAAACTCCCGAAACCTCTGGGTGCCTGGATCGAGAGCACCCTCGAAGCTGCCAATGGCCACCTAATAGGTGTTGCGGGTGTCGATCAGCTGGGTGGGCGGATCGCTGATCAGCGCATCCCACTGTCCGGGAGGCACGTGGGTGCCCACCGCCGAGTCCAGATAGGGGCGCACCTCGGGCTGGCCGAGCGACACGATCTCGCGCTTGAGCCGCACCTTGAGCCGATGGAAGGCCTGATCGCGGGCCCGGCTGCGCTTCACCTGCAGACGCTCCAGCCCCGGCACCTGACGCAGACGCCCCAGTACCGCCTCCACCCCCGCCTCAGGCCCTGAGATGGTGCCGTTCACCCCCTCGGCCGCCAGCAGGATCGTGCCCCGCACCTGCCCCATCGCGGCCATCCGCAGCAGCTCGGCGCGCAGAGCGGGCAACTCCTGCAGCGGTGCGAAGCGGTAGAACGCCGCCACCAGCACCCCGGGGTGCGCTTCAGCGGCGGCATCGGCCATCGAACTCACGCGCGCGGCGGCGGGCACGACTCCTCCCAGGCCTGCACACCCGCCGCCGCCAGCAGCTCCCGGTCGGCCTCCACCGCGGGATTGCCGGTGGTGAGCAGGGTGTCGCCGTAGAAGATCGAATCGGCCCCGGCCAGCAGGCAGAGGATCTGGGCCTCGCGGCCCATCTGCTCGCGCCCGGCACTCAGCCGCACCCGCGAGCGGGGCATGAGGATGCGGGCGGTGGCCACCATGCGCACCAGCTCCAGCGGATCCACCGGTGGCTGGTCCTCCAGGGGCGTGCCCTCCACCGCCACCAGGGCGTTGATCGGCACACTCTCGGGGTGGGGATCGAGACTGGCCAGCACCTGCAGCAGGCCGGCCCGGTCCTCGAGCCCCTCTCCCATGCCGATGATGCCGCCGCAGCAGAGGGTCACCCCGGCCCGCCGCACCCGCTCCAGCGTCTCCAGCCGCTCCTGGTAGGTGCGGGTGGTGATGATCCTGTCGTAATGCTCCGGGCTGGTGTCGAGATTGTGGTTGTAGGCGGTGAGGCCCGCCTCCGCCAGCCGCGCCGCCTGGGCCTCGGTGAGCATGCCGGCGGTCACGCAGGCCTCCAGCCCCAGCTCGCGCACACCGCGCACCATCGCCAGCATGGCCTCGAAGGGAGCCCCGTCGCGGATCTCACGCCAGGCCCAGCCCATGCAGAAGCGGTGGGCACCGGCCTGCTTCGCCGCCCGCGCCCGCGCCAGCACCGGCTCCACATCCAGCTCCGGCCTGCTGCCCACATCGCTGCTGTGATGGAGCGACTGGGGGCAGTAGGCGCAGTCCTCCTCACAGCCGCCGGTCTTCACGCTCAGCAGTGAGGCCAGCTGCACCCGGTAGCCGGGATTGACCGCACGGTGCACCTGCTGGGCCCGCCAGAGCAGCTCGAAAAGCGGCAGTTCCAGGAACGCCTGGATCTCGGTGCGGCTCCAGTCGTGGCGGATGGAAATGGGGGGGGAGGCGGGAGCTTGCGGAGTGGCGGTCACTGGCAGGGGAGGTGGCTGGAGGCGGACGCAGCGGGGGTGGGGGGGGGCGATGGCCATGTCTCCGATGGAGTGCGGGGTGCCGGGCTCGTCGAAGACGGGCCTCCAGGTCACGCCGTTGTGCGTGGTCTTGACGCTGCCCACCGTGGAGCCGGCGCGGAGGGGCTCGGCGGGATGGGG
>JBFLKL010000319.1:0-3419 GCA_040883175.1 Synechococcaceae cyanobacterium
CCAGCTCCGGCTCGGCCGTGGCGGTGGCGGCGGGTCTCTGTGTGGCGGCCATCGGTGCGGAGGTGGATGGCTCGATCGTGCGGCCGGCCTCCAGCAACGCCGTTGTGGGGCTCAAGCCCACCGTGGGCCTGATCAGCCGCGCCGGGGGGATCGGTGTGGCCGAGCCCCAGGACACCGCGGGGCCGATGGCGCGCAGCGTGGCCGATGTGGCCCTGCTGCTCAATGCGCTGGCCGGCCGCGACCCCGACGACCCCGCCACCGACGCCGCCGATGAGCACCGCCCCCCGGACTACGGCGCCTTCCTCGACCCGGCGGCGCTGCAGGGTGCCCGCCTCGGGGTGGCGCGGGAATGCTTCGGCCAGCACGAGGGCACCGATGCGGTGATCGAGCAGGCGATCCCGCAGCTGAGGGAGCTCGGCGCCGAGATCGTGGATCCCGTGCGCGCCAGTGCGCTGCCCTTCTTCGGCGAGCTGGAGCTGGAGCTGTTCCGCTACGGCCTCAAGGCCAGCCTCAACCGTTACCTCGCCGACCATCCCGGCGCCCGGGTGCACTCCCTGGAGGAGCTGATCCGCTTCAACCGCGACCATGCCGCCGAGGTGATGCCCTTCTTCCAGCAGGAGTTCCTGGAGCAGGCGCAGGCCAAGGGCGATCCAGGCGATCCGGCCTGCCGCCAGGTGATGGCGGAGCTGCGCCGGCTGAGCCGCACCGATGGCATCGACCGGGCCCTGCGCGAGCACCGGCTCGACGCGCTGATCGCCCCCACCGAGGGCTCGCCGCCCTTCGTGATCGATCCGCTGGTGGGCGATCACATCCTGCCGGGCGGCTGCTCCACGCCGCCGGCCGTGGCAGGCTACCCCCACATCTCCGTTCCCGCCGGCTTCGTGCACGGTCTGCCGGTGGGGCTCTCATTCTTCGCCGGGCCCTGGCAGGAGGGCAAGCTGCTCGGCTACGCCTTTGCCTTCGAGCAGGCCACCCGACACCGGCGAGCGCCCCGGTTCCTGCCCACCCTGGGGGCCGAGCCGCCTCAGCGGGGATCCTTGTAGGCCACCACGGCGCTGGAGGGCCCCTCCAGCGGGATCGTCTCGAAGCGGCTGAAGCCGGCTTCGGAGCACCACTGGCGGAACTCGGCCGCAGTGAAGTCGAAGGCGTCGCCGAACTCGATCAGCATCATCAGCGACATGAACAGCCCGAAGGTGTTGTGGCGGCGGGCGTCGTCGATGAAGGCCTCGATCGCGATCAGCGCCCCCCCTTCCGGCAACGCCTCGAAGGCCCTGCGGATGAGGGTCTGTTTCCGCTCCAGGTTCCAGTCGTGCAGGATCATCCCCATCGTGATCAGCTGCGCCGGCGGCCAGGGATCCACGAAGAAATCGCCGCTCACGGCGCGGATCCGCTCCCCCAGGCCGGCTGTGGCGATGCGGCGCTCGGCAATCGGCGTGACGGGCGGCAGATCGAAGCTCACGCAGTGGATGGCTGGGTGCACGGCGGCCACTTCGCGGCACAGCAGCGCATCGGCTCCGCCGATGTCGGTCAGCGTGGCGTAGGAGCCGAAGGGGAACGCCCGCGCCAGGGTCTGGAAGTTGCGGATCGACGAGCCGTTCATGGCGTTCATGAAGGCTTCCAGCCGCTCCGGATCGCGGTACATCGCCTCGAAGAACGGCGTGCCGGCATGCTTGGCCTCGTTCTGCGGCAGGCCGGTGCGCAGGGCTTCGGTGAGGTCGGCCCAGAAGCGGTAGTCGCGCAGCTCCCAGATCTCGGGCAGCCCGCCGATGTACTCCGGCTGGCCGCGATCCAGAAAACGAGCAGTGGCGGGTGTGTTGCCATAGAGCGCCTGGGGCCCGTCTCCCTCGCGGGCCAGCATGTCCACCGACACCAGCAGATCGAGGAAGTCGCGGGCTGGCCGGGGCTGCAGTTCGAAGGCGGCGGCGATCGCTTCGCACGTCATCGGCCCGGCCGCCAGCCGCGTGTGCAGCCCCAGCCCCACGGCCGTCAGCAGCGCCTTGGACACGCCATAACCGCTGGCGATGGCCAGGATGGCCGAGGGATCAGGGTCGCTCACGGGCACACAGGGGAGACGCCACGCCAGCCCTGCCGGGTGGTGATCGCGTCCCTTCACCGTATCCACGGCGCCCCGGGGCGGCACCCCGCCCACAACGCTTCACCAAGCCGATGCCGTAGGCCCAGGCCGTGGTCACGATGGAATCAACCCACCCTCCATCGTGAGCATGAGCGGTGCTGCCATCCCCGGGCCCGCGAGCCCCGCCCTCAGGCTCGCGGTGCTCGCCTTGATGGTGGTGTGCTTCGTGGATGTGATGGGCCAGGGGCTGGCCTTCCCGATCTTCGACACGCTGCTGCTCAAGGCCGGCTCGGGGTTTCTGCCGGAGGCCACGTCCCGCTCCCGCGCCGAGCTGCTCTACAGCGTGGCGATCGGCACCTTCTTCCTCACCTGGCTGTTCGGCTCCATCTACATCGCCCGCCTCTCAGACAGCATCGGCCGCCGGCAGGGCATCCTGATCTGCCTGCTGGGCGCCTTCGCCGGCTACGCCCTGGCTGCCGCCGCGATCCCCCTGCGCAGCTACCCGCTGCTGGTGGCCTCGCGCGCCATCACCGGCTTCACGGCCGGCACCCAGCCGATCGCGGCGGCGGCGATGATCGACCTGGCCCGCAACGAGGCGGAGAGCACCCGCAACCTCGGCCTGGCCAACGTGGGCGTGAGCGGCGGGCTGGTGATCGGCCCGATCATCGGCGGGGTGTTCTCCGATCCGGCACTCCTGGGGCGCTGGGCCTCCCCCACCCTGCCGTTCGTGGTGGGCGGCGTGCTCTGCCTGCTGGCGCTGGTGTTCATCGCCGTGAGCTTCCGCGATGCCCGTCAGGCGCTGGCGCCGCTGCGGCTCAGCCCACTGGAGGTGTGGCGGCTGCTCGCCCGCGGCCTGGAGCGACGCGCCGTGCTGCGGGTCACCGCCGTGTACTTCCCCTACATGCTCTGCTTCATGGGGTTCTACGTGTTCGCCGCCGCCAGCCTCACGGCACGCTTCGGCTACGGCACCCAGGCGGCCAGCCTGGCCATGTTCCTGCTCGGCACCGGCCTGGCCCTGGCGAGCGGCCTGCTGGTGGAGCCGCTCAACGCCCGCCTGGCGCCACGCGCGCTGCTGGGGTGGGTGGTGCTGCTGCTCTGCGGCGTGATCGCCGCCTTCGTGGCGGTGCCGTCGGGCCCGCTGGCCCTGGCGCTGCTGCTGCCGGCGGGGGCCCTGCACGGCATCGGTTATCCCAGCCTGCTGGCCGCCTACTCGCGGGCCGCCTCGGCGGAGGAGCAGGGCTGGGTGATGGGCTTTTCCACGGCGGTGTTCACCCTGGCGGCGGCGATCGTGTCGTTCCTCGGCGGTGAGCTCACGGCTTCCAGTCCGGCGGCGCCGTTCCTGTTC